>CALBKL010000128.1 GCA_937895985.1 uncultured Solobacterium sp. | reverse complement strand
TTTACAATCTTTGGATGAAAAGAAAGTAAGATTGATTGAAATGACAGTGGATGGAAAAATCGATGATAAGGAAATCCGCGATTTTAAAATTATTCAAGATCAACTGAAACAAATGGAGGAAACAATTCATTCTTTACAACTTTGGATTGAACATTATGTTGATAAAAACTAACAATTTGTAATAATAGCTAAAAATAGAGTGTTTTTTCGTAATATTCGAAAAATGGGAAATGAATGTTACGAGATATAATGCATGTATAAAATAAGGGGGATGAAATTATGAATGTACAGAAGAACCCACAGTTTCATCAGTTTAGTAGAATGAAGCTTCATCAAGAGAATTTAAAGAATAATACTGTAATGAGTTATGTGATAGGAATTGTTATTACACTTGTTATCGCATGTGTTGGATTCTACTTTTTCTTGCCAGCAATTAACCTAAAGAGTATTCAATTCTGGGCATTCCTATTAGGAGTTGGTGCAGTGTACCTTATCGTACAGGCACTAGTATTCTCTATGCGCAAAGAAAAGGAGAATATTAAGTGGATTGCGCTTGTGGAATGTATTCTCTTTGTATGTATGGTGGTAGGTAGTATTACAAGTATGCGTTTATTTCATGCGAAAGAATATTCATCCATCTTAAAAGTAGATGAAGGAAGTACGGAAGATATTCCATCTGTTAGTGGAACAAGCTCCATTGCGTTAATGGATACCGCAAGTGCTGAGAAACTCGGTGATCGTAAGATTGGTTCCTTAAGTGATGTTGTTTCACAGTTTAATGTTGGTGAGTATATGCAGATTGACTATCAAAATAGTCCAATCAAGGTAGCACCTTTACAATATGATGGATTCTTTAAGTGGTTTGGAAACCATGAAAATGGTATCCCTGGTTATGTAAAAGTAAATCCAGTCACAATGGATGCGGAATATGTTTCGATGACAAGCAAGATGAAGTATGTACCTAGTGCTTACTTCAATGAGAATTTAGAAAGACATATTCGTTTCACATATCCAACAACAATGTTTACAAATCTTCATTTTGAAATTGATGAAGAAGGGAATCCTTGGTATATCGCTTCTACTTATACAAATAGTATTTCTCTATTTGGTGGTAAAAAGATTACAGGTGCTATCTTAGTTAATCCAATTGATGGCACAATGACAAAGATTGATGTGAAAGATGTTCCTCGTTGGGCAGATATTATTTACCCAGGAAATCTTATCGTAGATCAGTATAACGACTCTGCTAAATTACACCGTGGATTCTTGAATAGTATCTTTGGTCAGATTGATTGTAGACAGACTACAACTGTAGAAATTAAGAATGAAGATGGTGATAAGAGTTATCGTACAGACTACGGATATATCGCAAAAGATGGAGATATCTGGATTTATACAGGTGTAACCTCTGTAAATGGTGATTCTAGTAATATCGGATTTATCATGGCAAATGAACGTACATCCGAGACAAAGTTCATTTTAGCTTCTGGTGCAGATGAAGGAAGTGGTATGCATTCGGCTGAAGGTGAAGTACAAGAGAAGGGATATCACGCATCTTTCCCATCATTAATCAATGTAGATAGTACACCGACATATATTATGGTATTAAAGGATGATAATGGTTTGGTGAAGATGTATGCTTGCGTCAATGTTGAACAATATAACATGGTTGTAACAGCGTATAACCAAAAGGATGCAATCGAGCAGTATCGTCGTTTACTCAAGGGTGAAATTAGTAATGAACAAGCAAATCAAGAGACAAACGAAACTGTAGATACTTCTAACTATAAAGAGAAGGAAATTACAGTAGCGAAACTTGAAAAAATTGATATTGGTGGAAATACCTATCTTTATATCATTGATACAGATCAAATGATTTATAAGGCAAAGTACGCTGATGTAATCAAGATGATCACTGTAAATGTGGGTGATAAGATTACAATTAAGACAGATGGTACATATTATCTGTATGAATAAAACAAAAAAAGATTTCAACGTTGTGTTGAAATCTTTTTAATGGTGCGGATAACAGGAATCGAACCTGCACTCCGAAGGAACTAGATCCTAAATCTAGCGCGTCTGCCAGTTCCGCCATATCCGCGTGCTAGATAATAATAGCAGAATAGTATGATGATGAAAAGCATAAATTGATTAATTGTTTGATTGAGTATTAATTAATTGGTTTACATAGTATGGAAATTGCTTTTCCCACCATGGCCAATCGTGGCTAACGTCGAATCCCCAGTACTCAACATGAGCCGGGATATTCTTGTATCTGAGTAGTTCTTCTAAGCGATGTGTATCTTCTAACATTGGATGTTCCCAAGCACCCTGTCCACAACAGATATAAATCTGTTTCTGGCGGTATTTTTCAACATATGGATGATCATAGTGCATACCGTTGATAAAGTCATTTGGGGAGTTTTGGTAGATGATTTCATTGCTGTAGGAGCCAAAGAATGGATAGGTACTGTATACACCAGATAAGCAGATACATCCTGCAAATAAGTCTGGCATACGGAACAAGATATTTAATGCGTGGTAAGCACCTAGTGAGCATCCTGTTGTATAGATTTTGCTTTCTCTTTGGTTATGGTATAAATCACGGAATAGTGGTAGTAGTTCTTGGTGAATGTAATTGAAATATGCTTCATGAGCACTGATACGGTCATGAATATTCTTCCATTCTGCAGACCAAGACTCTCCATCGATGGAGTCACAACATAGTACCATGACTTTTCCTTGATCAATTTGATAGGAAATGGATTGAATTAAGTTGCGGTTTTCGTAGTCATAGAATCTTCCGTCTTGTGATGGAAAGGCAAGTAATACAATGCCTGCATGACCAAAAACCTTGAACTCCATATCTCGATTTAGATGATAACTATAACTCTTGTGGTAGTTTATCTGCATGTGGCTTCACTTCCTTTTCCGTCACAAAATCAACAAACTCATGTAGTTCTTTCATTGTTTTAAAGCGAGCAACATAGAATTCATTACCCATAGCCGCATCTAATACCTGTGGCATTCTTTCATGCATGACGATATTTGCGCCAAAGCGTTGGAAGATTTCGAGGCCAGAATGTGCGTAGTGGCTACCATCACGTTTACCTACGTGTACACAGTGATAGATAGGGTGAGGGGATACTATATTTTGTACATGCATGCACATCTTTGCGTAGATCATGTAGATGTTTATGTCTTGCGAGTAGTTAATCATGTCTGTCATGTATCCACCTGGTGGACGCATGTTTACTTCTAGACCGATCAAATCACCTTTCTTACCAAGTCCTTCCTTATCTTCAGTCATACGGAAGTACTCTGTATGAAAGAAACGTGAACGAAGATCAAACGCATGAATGAGTTTTTCACCCATTTGGTTTAGGTCTTTTGGCATGTCAATTTCATTCCAGAAGATACAGTCTGTCTTTTCATTTACAATTTCCATAACTGGGTTTGGGAATACGTGGCATGTACGGTAAACAATCTTATTGTTTTCATCTACGATGCCATCGAATGACAAGATGTATCCTGGAATATATTCTTCCATGATATATTCATTAGGAAGTTGAATTTTATAGAAGTCTTCAAGTTCACCATCATTACGAATTTTCCAAGTAGCACTTGAACCTACACCATTGTTAGGTTTTACAACAACTGGATAGCCTACCTTAGAGATAAACTCTTTACCAGCTTCATATGTAGATACGATATGATAGCGAGCAGTAGGTACATTTGCCTTATGATAATATGCCTTCATTTCGGACTTTAGCTTATAATGCATGACATCATCAGCTTTATCTCCAGTGGTAATATTAAAGTCCTGACGTAGTTTTGCGTCTTGAAATAACCAATATTCATTATTGGACTCTAACCAGTCAATCTTGCCATAACGATGTGCAAACCATGCGACTGCACGATATACTTCATCATAATTCTCGAGTGAACTTACTTGATAGTAATCATCAAAAGCTGACTTTTGTATGTCGCTTAATGAGTTGTAATTTGCGTCACTGATTGCGAGGGAACGACCACCTAACTGTTTCCAAGCGAGTGGGAATTGATAATATGTCTTAGGAAAATTAGGAGAGATAAAGATAAAGTTTTTTTGCATAATAATCACCTGCTTCGTGATGATTTTAGCATATTTTAGAGTATATAGATGAAGAAGGCACATACTTTTTCGCTAGAAAGTTTATAATAGTAACTAGGAGGTATTTATAATGGGCGAACTATTATTACAATTAAGAAAAGATAATATGAAGGCAATGAAGGAACATGACTCTCTAACAAAGGGTGTGTTGAGCCTTGTGATTGCCGCAATTACACTTGCGGAGAAGGAAGCTGGTCATACGTTAGAGAAGAATGATGAACTAGCGTATATTCAGCGTGAAATGAAACAAACAAATGAAACAATTGAGAGTATTCCTGAAAGCCGTGAAGATTTAAAGGAAGAAGCACAAAAGAAGTTGGCACTACTTTCTTCTTACTTACCAAAGCAGTTATCAGAAGAAGAAATTCATCAAATTATCGAGCAAATCTTACAAGAGAAGGGGTTAGAACCTCTCAAGCGTAATCAAGGCCCTGTGATGAGAGAGATTCTTGATAAGTATAAGGGTCAAACAGACGGTAAGACTGTTAACCGCATTCTTGTCACAATCTTGCATTAAAAAACAAGTAACAATAGTTACTTGCGATTATTTGGGTCAAAATTTGTAATTTGTCGAACAACTTCGGCAGCTAATGTAATACCCGCAACCGGTGGCACGAAGGCAGTGGAACCTGGAATACTCCATTTCACTGCTTTTTCTTGTTCCTCATCGGGATATTCAATTGGCTTGATTGGAGCCTCTATCGAACAACATACCTGTAAGTCTTTGATGTTACGTGCACGTAATTCATGGCGCATGACTTTTGCGAGTGGGTCATTTTTTGTGTCGTAGATATCCATAACACGAACTTTTGTTGGATCAAAGCGATTGCCACAACCCATTGCGGAGATGATAGGAACACCTAGTTCTTTCGCTGTGACGATTAAATCAATCTTAGCTGTAACATTATCAATCGCATCGATAATATAGTCGTATTTACTAAAGTCAAACTGATTTTTAGTTTCTGGTAAATAGAAGATTGGTAGGGCATTGACGATAGTATCTGGACTAATAGTATGGATGCGTTCCTTCATCACATCTACTTTGTATTGGTCGATGGTTGCGTCGGTTGCGATAAGTTGTCGGTTGATATTGGTCAGTGAAACTGTATCATGGTCGACGATGTCGATTTTGCCAATACCACTGCGTGCTAAAGCTTCGATAGCATATCCGCCAACTCCACCAACGCCGAAGACAATTACATGTGCTTGTTGGATTTTATGTAGTGCGTCTCTTCCGATGACGCGTTGTGTTCTAGAAAAACGATTGATCATAGGTTTACCTCGCAGTTAATTGTAGCGTAAATTTAATATGGATGGAACGTATCTGCAGTGATTCATAAATTGTTGTAAAATAGTGGCGAGGTAAATATATGGCAAAAAAAGAAGTAAAGACAAATGCGATGCGACTTTTGGATGCGGAAGGAATTACATATCAGGAACATACCTATGATGTAAGTGATGATTTGATAGATGGCGTATCGGTTGCACAAAAGTGCGGAGAAGATCCAGAACAAGTTTTTAAGACACTAGTTACAAAAGGTGATGATGGAAATCATTATGTATTTGTAATTCCAGTAAAAGAGAAACTAGATTTAAAGGCTTGTGCACGTGCAGTTGGTGTAAAGAGTGTAGCGATGTTACCGCAGAAGGAACTGTTAAAGACAACGGGTTATGTTCATGGTGGATGTTCACCAATAGGGATGAAGAAATTATTTGTGACAGTTTATGATGAAACAATCGTATTGTTTGACACAATTCTTGTCTCAGGTGGTAAAGTGGGAACACAGATTGAAATTGCGCCTGATGATATTATCAAGATCACAGAAGGTAAAGTTGCAGGTTTAACACAATAAAGAAAAGCGGAGAACTTATTTGGTTTTCCACTTTTTTATGAGATATGTGATTAGAAATCCGAAGCTATATCCACACATGTCGATGAAACAGTCGCGTAATTCGGCAGATCTTCCAGGTGTAAAGTATTGAATGCCTTCATCGATTATCGGTGTTAACACCATCCATAGGATAATGATCATCTTTTGTTTGCGCTCTTGAATGGCATGTGAACTGACTGTAGATACCAAGATGCCAAGTAGAGCGTATTCGCTAAAGTGGGCGAATTTACGAATGAGTGTGTGGAATAATTGGAATGGTATGAAATGTAGGAATTGTAAAGAATCATAGATACGATAGCTTAAAGTTTGACTCAGATTTGCGGAGACTTTTCCAGTTTGTGCTGAGTTATGAAATATCCAAAGTGTATATGCAATGACGATAGTCCAAAGGATGATGTTTTTTATACGGTTATCTTTCATTAGTCATTCTCCATATCGTAGTACCTATGATATAATACCTTCCATGAATAAGAAAAGTGTAATCAATTTTTTGATGGTTTTAGCTGGAACGTTCTTATTGTCTATGTCAGTAGAATTTTTTATTTTACCGTACAATATTCTTTCCGGTGGCGTCGCTGGTCTTGCGGTTGCCTTTGAACCATTCTTCCATATAGATAAGACCTTGTTTGCTAACTCGGCAGTGATTGGCTTCCTAATTTTAGGGGCATTTATCCTTGGTAAGGAATTTGCCTTAACAACGATGTTGTCTTCACTTGCCTATCCAGTATTTAACAACTTGTTGATTAAGGTCCCAAATCCAATCACTGTTGATCCGATTTTGGCTGCTTTATATGCAGGACTCCTTGGTGGTACTGGTATTGGTATTGTGATGAGAGCGGGATCGAGTACAGGTGGTATGGATATACCGGCCTTGATTTTGCATAAGTTTACAGGTGTACAAATTTCGGTTTTGGTTATTATTATTGATACTTTAACGGTTGGATTAGGTATTGCGGCGTATGGCATTAACTCTGCACTACTTGGTCTAGTGTCCGTGTTTGCGTCTGGCTTTGCGATTGGAAAGGTGTTGAGTGCTGGACAAGGTGCCAATGCCAAGTCTGTACATATTATTTCCAGTCATTGGGAAGAGTTACGAGATGCAATCTATCAGGAACTCAATCGTGGTGTTACGATTTTAGATGGTCGTGGTGGATTCAACAGTGAAGCTAAGAATGTTGTATTGGTTGTTGTATCGACACGTCAATATGCAAGTTTAATTTCATTAATTAATCGAATTGATCCAAAAGCATTTGTGATTACAAATGATGCGTCTGATATGCATGGTGAAGGTTTCACCTACGCTTCATCCAATATTTAACAGAATGTGATAAAATTATTGGGCAGGATTTCACAAGTAAGGAGGTACCCTTATGATTCAATGCAACCATGTTTACAAACGATATAAAAATGGTACAAATGCACTGTATGATATAAATTTATCAGTTGATCAGGGCGAATTTGTTTACGTCATTGGGCCAACTGGTTCTGGTAAGTCTACTTTGATTAAGTTGATGGATGCGGAAGAAATGTGTACAAAAGGCAATGTCAAAGTTGTCGGTATTGATGTTGGGGAATTATCCAAACGTCAGATTCCTATCTATCGCCGTAATATCGGTGTTGTATTCCAGGATTATAAATTGTTGCCACATTTGACAGTGTTTGAGAATATCGCATATGCCCTTGAGGTTATTGGTATGAAGAAGGCACAAATTCGTAAGCGTACGATTGAAGTGATGAAAGTCGTTGGATTAAGTGAGAAGGGCAATTCTTTCCCAAAGGAATTATCTGGTGGACAGCAGCAGCGTGTAGCGATTGCGCGTGCGATTGCCAACCGTCCTAAGGTCTTAATTGCGGATGAGCCTACTGGTAACTTGGACCCAGCAAAATCAGATGAAATTATGGACTTACTACAGGAAATTAACCAGCGCTATGGTACAACAGTTGTCATGGTTACCCATGATATTACGCTTGTAAACAAGTATCGTAAGCGTACGATTGTTTTGGAACAAGGACACATTGTGGCTGACCGTTCCGAAGGAGGTTATGTTCGTCATGATTAGACCAATTCGTGAAGGTATCCGTGGTGTTGGTAGACACTGGGCAATGTCTCTTTCGAGTGCAATCGCAGTTACAGTTACATTAATGATTATTAGTTTGTTCTTGGTATTGAGTTATCACTTAGAACAGTTTACTCGTTCTGTAGAGTCTTCCGTTGAAATTTCTGTAATGGTTTCGTATGATGCGGAGTCTTCATCAAGTCTAAAACAGATTGAGAAGGCAATCTCTGCAATTGACGGGGTAGAAAAGGTAACATATTCGTCGAAAGATGATGAGTTAAAATATTACATCAACAGTTTTGAAGATGAGCGTACAAGAGCGGTGTTTGAACCATTTAAGGCAGATAACCCTATGCATGACGCCTACTATGTAGAAACAAAGAATGGCGCAAATCTTGAAGAGATTGCTAAGCAGATTGACAAGATTACTGGGGTTGATAGTGTTAACTATGGTGGCCAAAGCACATTGAACATGGTTGATGCGATGTCATCCATTCGCCGCTTTGGTAGTATCTTGGTGGCTGCGTTAACGCTACTTGCAATCTTCTTAATTCAAAATACAATCAAACTTACAATTTATGCACGTAAAGATGAAATTACGATCATGAAACATGTAGGTGCGACAAATGGATTTATTCGTGCTCCTTTCCTTTGGGAGGGCATTATTACAGGAATTCTCGGCGCAATTATTCCAATTGGTCTAACGATTTGGGGCTACATTGTGATCTTTGACAAGACTTCTGGTGTGTTGATCTCTAATATGTTCCGTTTAGAGAAGGCATTCCCATTCTTGTACTATATTTCAGGTATTTTATTATTAGTTGGTATTCTTGTCGGTCTTTTCGGAAGCTGGCTCTCCGTAACGAAGTATTTGAGGGATAAGCGATGAAAAAATTAACGAAGATATGTTTATGCCTGTTGATAGCTGTGATTATGGTTGGAAATCAATCGAGTACTGTTATTGCGGATGAAGATTATTCCAACTCTGAATATTGGTTGAATCGCTGTACAAACTATGGTAAAGATGATGCCAGTGCATGTGAGGCATATAAAGCTTACTTAGAGTCTCAGAATGCGGAAATGAATCAACAGATTGCGGCTTGGAAGGCTCAAAAGGCTGATATGGAAGCCAATATATCGAAATATGCAGCGAAGATGTCGGAGTATCAGACTCAGATTGATACAAAACAAGCTGAAATTACACAGAAAGAAGCTGAAATTGACGCAAAACAGAAAGAAATTGACTATAAGCAAGCAGAGATTGAACAAAACCAACAAACAGCAGATAAACTACAAGATAAAGTAAAGACACGTATGGTGTTAAATCAACCTACGATGCGTACAAATCAATATATTGATATTTTGATGGGTGCGAATAACTTCACAGACTTTATTCGTATTGCGAATGGTTTAAGTACAATTTCTCAATACGATAAGAAGACTTTGAATGAACTTGTTCAGATTATCGCAACGTTAAACAAACAAAAAGAAGAGCTTGTTGTTGCGAAGAATGAACTAGAGATTCAAAAGAAGGAAAAACAAGATCAACAGAAAGAACTCATTACTTTACAAACTTATGTGCAAATTGCCCAAGAGGCAGCGCAGAAGACGGCAGCTGCACTTCGCGGTTCAATCGAAACAAAGAACTCGGATATTGCACAAAACAATGCGTTGATGTCAGGTATCACTGCTCAAATTGAGGCGATCCCTACAACAAATGGTTGGACTTACCCAGTTGATGGTGCTTGGCGTAGTGCTGGTACTTGGTCTTATCCAGATGGAAGTATCCACTTGGGATATGACTTTGCGGCTGGTTATGGTGCGACAATTCGTGCGGTTGCCAATGGTGTTGTACTAAGAGGTGTTAATGGATGTCCAACAGTTGGTTATCTAGGCGATAGTTGTGGATATCAGTTTGGTGGTGCTTCCTATTCTGGTAACCAGGTTATCTTACTTGTAACAGTAAATGGTAGCTTGTATGGTGTGGATTATTTCCATATGACATTAAATACACCAGCAGCGACAGGGACAATTGTAAATGCAGGTGACGTCATCGGACAGGTAGGTTCTTCCGGTAATACAACAGGACCACACTGTCACGTGGAAATCTTCTACCTAGGAGATGCATCTAACTTTGCGTATTACGCAGCCAACTGGAATGGTGACGTAAGCTTTGGAGCAGGTTGGACGGGTGGAAGATACGGCTTATATGGCAGACGTTGCAGTGATGGTGTTGGTGCTCCATGTCGTATTCAACCAGAAGAAGTATTTGGTTATTAGAAATATCATCAAAGAGTCTCTTCTAAAATAGAGACTCTTTTTAGAAAGATAGAGGCAGTAAAATGGATGAAAATAAAGAAGAATTGCAGAACGATGAAAAAGTATATAGTATTCCTTTCCGTCGTCATTTATGGCCAGAAGAAGTGGCTTTAAAACAAGAACAGAAGAAAGTAAAACGTCTACGTATCCTTATGGTAGCGTTTGTCGTAGTTGCCTTAGTAGGTGGTTGGTTGCTTGGCTCAGTACTGCCATTATCTTCACTCGCACCTGCGCGTAAGAATGTGGTGAATAATCTTCCTTTGAATTCTGATGAGAAAATCAATGGTGTTTTACAGGTGATGGAGAATGATTGGTTTTTTGCGGATCAAGTAGAAAATATTGATACGAAATTAACAGACCAAGCTCTAAAGGGTATTACAACCAATGATGTTGATAAGCATACAGAATATATGACGGCTGATGAGATGAAGCAGTTTACAGATTCTATCAACCGTAATTATGTAGGGATTGGTGTACAGTTCTTACAGGCCAATGGAATCAACATTATCGAGCGTGTCTTCCGTAATTCACCAGCGGATAAAGCAGGTGTAAAAGCTGGAGATATCATGAATAAGGTCAATGGTGAATCACTCACTGGTAAGACAACAGAAGAAATCAAGAATCTAGTACAGGGTGATAGTGGTACGGATGTAACGATTGAATTCATCCGTCAGGAACAACCTCTTGAGATAACAATTACTCGTGCAGCTGTCAGTGCAACTGCGTTTGGAGAGATTCTAAGTGATAATACAGGTTACTTACAGATTTATCAGTTTGGTGAAAATACAACTAATGAAGTAAAGGCATACCTAGATGATTTCAAGAATGCGAATGTATCAAATATCGTGATTGACTTACGTGATAACGGTGGTGGATATCTAACCGCATTACAAGGTATTGCGTCATATTTCTTGCCAAAGGATACGCTTGCGATGAAGCAAGTGTATGCGGATGGTACGACAGAAGAAATCCGTACAACAGATGGTATGTATGACAACATCAAGAAGATTGCCATCTTAGTAAATAAGAATACAGCGAGCGCATCGGAAGTACTCACAATGGCACTCAAGGAACAACATCAGGATGTAACAGTAATTGGTGTAACGACCTATGGTAAGGGTACAGTACAGGTATCACGTGTCTTCAAAGATGGTTCCGCACTTAAATATACAACTTCAAAATGGACTTCCCCGAATGATGTTTGGGTTAATGGTGTTGGTATTACACCAGATGTAGAAGTAAAGTTACATGAAGTGATGTATACTTCTTTACCAAAGATGAATGATACGGATCGCT
>CALBKL010000127.1 GCA_937895985.1 uncultured Solobacterium sp. | reverse complement strand
CCTTAGTAAAAGTATAATGTGACATAACTATCCTTTTTCTGTGTATATTCACTACCTGCAGCCGGCATTGTCTCAATGACAGTACCAACTTTGATTTTATCAATTTCACTCTGAGGTAAAGAAGAAGTATCACGGTGGGCACGTACAACGCTAACACCCATCGCTTCTAATTGCGCTGTCGCTTCTTCAATTGGTTTACCAACGATATCTGCTGGAATTGTAACCTTTACATATGGCACATAGTATAGCGTCACATCCGTTACACCAGCTATATCATAGAGTTCTCCAGGTGCTACACCTTCTTGACGGATGATTGTACCAGGTTTTTTATCACTCTGTTCTTCTTTCTCAATGAGGTGAATTGTAGATGGTAGAGATGCCTTTACATCATCAATGTTTCTTCCAACATAGTTTGGCATTTCTTCACCAACACCACTGGATACGATAAGCTTCACTTTTGAATGACGCTCTACTTCACTAGAACTAGCAGGTTCTGTACTGATTACAACACCTTCAATACTATCTTTTGATAGTTGATAAATAATGTTTTCTTGATCAACTTCAAGATCTTGTTCTTCTAGAGCTGTGGTTGCTTGTGCTACATCCATATCAGATACATTTGGTACAGTAACCATCTTGGATTTAGGTGGTAGAATACCAGCTAAAAACAGTCCTACAATTAACGCAAACAATGCAAATAACACCACAATTGCAGTGATATAGATTTTCGTACGTTTATTCGCCACACGTGAAAGAGATGTACTTCTTGTCATTGCAACCTTAGCATCATCTTTTTCTTGTTTTGTTGGTGTTTTATCAATTGGATCTTTCAAACTTAATGGCTTGTCATTTTGATGTTCTGGTGACATGCACTGCTCTAAATCCTTTAACATCTCATCACAACTTTGATAACGCAACTTTGGATTCTTCGCAGTTGCGCGGATGATGATATTCTCTACAGATTGTGGAACATTTGGATTTGCCTTGCGTACACTTGGTATCGCTTCTCTCATATGCAGTAATGCAATCTGCACGGCTTGGTCTGCCTTAAAAGGAACATCCCCCGTTAACATCTCATAGAACACGATACCCAAGGCATAGATATCTGATTGTGGAGAAGCTGGCTCACCCTTTGCAAGTTCAGGTGCTAGGTAATGAACTGAACCCATAACATTATTTGCTTGTGTTAATTGTGCACTACCTTTGGCAGTTGCGATACCAAAGTCAAGAATCTTTAAAGAACCATCAGACTTAACAATCACATTCTGTGGTTTGATGTCACGGTGAATAATGCCACGCTTATGTGCTTCCGCAACTGCAGAAGTTAATTGTTTCATTGTATCAACCGCTTCTAGATTCAATAAAGGTGCACGGTCACGGATCACTTTCTTTAAAGTCTTACCAGCCACGTATTCCATTACAATATAGTGATGATTCTTATATTCACCTACATCATAGATTTCTACAATATTTGGATGCGCTAATGTTGTGGCAGCTTGTGCTTCACGCTCAAAACGCAAGATACTAATCGCATCTGTACTTTGATCAGAGCGTAGAATCTTGATAGCGACATGACGATTTAAAATTGTATCGATAGCCAAGAATACATCAGCCATGCCACCTTGACCAATATGCTGAACAACTTCATAACGGTTAGCGACTACATTCTTTTTGTTCATAGTGTGTAGCCCCCAGCAAAGTCTAATAAGATGACTGTTGTATTATCAAAACCACCAGCTTCTAAAGCTAGTTTAATTAACTTACGGGCACGTAATGAAGGATCTTTATGTGGATCGATTACAACGCGTAATACTGTCTTTTCTGGCACATAGCCATGCAGACCATCACTACATAAAAGAATTCCATCCATCTTCTCAATATGATGTGTAATATCACACTTTACATCTTCCCAAACACCTAACGCATTGGTTAATACGTTACGACGTGGGAATGTTTTGGCTTCCTCAGGCGTAATCTCATGATGCATTAACATGTCATTCACTAAAGTATGATCGACAGTTAACTGCTTCATCTTACCTACATGCCACCAAGCATACGCACGGGAATCCCCAATGTTTACAATAAATATACCAATATGCGTAATCAGAGCAGCACATAACGTTGTGCCCATACCCTTGAGGTCTGCATGTTGCTTACCGTAATCGAAGATTGCAGAATTACAGATTTTCACTTCACGGTTGAGCCATAGTTTTACTTCTTCCGCATCTCGAAACTGTTCTGTCTCAGAGAATACACGCGAAAAATGGGCTACCGCCATTCGACTGGCAATATCCCCACCTAAATTTCCGCCAATACCATCTGCGACAATCGCGAATACTTCACCCGCTACATTTGTCGCAATGACATAACTATCTTGGTTACTTTTACGTACCAATCCTTTGTCTGTTATTCCATAGTATTTCATGTTTAAAGTTTACCCTTTTCATGTTTTGCGCGAAGCTGACCACAAGCCGCATCAATATCATCTCCATGTTTAGAACGCAAGGTAGCTTTTACACCATGTTTCATGAGCACATCATAAAAATGCAATGCGACTTTCTCATTCGTCGAAACATATCCGTTTTCATCAACCTGGTTATATGGAATGAGATTCACATAAGCATTCATACCACGAATCAAATTCGCTAATTGAATAGCATGTACATCTGTATCATTTACACCATGCAATAAGATGTATTCAAATGTAATACGACGATTATTACCTTCACTATATTCATGTAATGCGTCCATCAAGACATCCAAAGGATACACTTGGTCGATAGGCATTAATCTTCTACGTAAGGCATCATTAGGTGCATGTAAAGAAATTGCTAGATTGTATTGATAATGGCCCTTCGCAAAATCCTTGATACGCGGAACAATACCACAGGTACTAATTGTGATATGTCTTGCGCCAATCGCTAAACCTAAGTCACTATTGATAATTTCGCAGAAACGCATCACATTATCATAGTTATCAAATGGTTCACCTGTACCCATAATAACAACGTTATCAACACGCTTTCCAATTTTATCAAGTTCTTTTTGGACAAACATAACTTGTCCAACAATTTCACCAGCTGTTAAATCACGCTGTTTCTTTAATAATCCAGACGCGCAAAAAGTACAGCCCATATTACAACCAAGCTGACTTGTTACACATAAACTTTCCCCAAAATGGAAATGCATCAAGACTGTCTCAACGGAGGAACCATCCGCCAACTGGAAAAGATATTTGGTAGTTCCATCACGCGCAACTTGACGTGTAATTTCCTTAACAGGTTCAATCGAATATTCCTGTGCAAGATCTTCTAATAGACTCGCAGGCATATCAGTCATCTCTTGGAATGAACCCACACGCTTACGATAAAGCCATTGGAATAATTGCTTTGCACGATAAGATTTTTGTCCCTTTTCAGCGAGCATATCTGTCGCCATCTTCATATTTAAATCATATATACTTTGCATAGTTAATATATTACCACAATCACACTAATTTCTCGATATCTTATCCAATGTTTCAAGTGCAAATATCCCTATTGGTTACGCTTTAATTTTGCGTAATAAAAGCCATCGGCATCATCTATCATCGGAAATAAAGTCTCTTCTTCTAGCAAGACATAGTTTGTATGTTTTGCTAAAAACTTTTTGATTTGTTGTTCATTTTCTTTACGATTTAACGTACAGGTACTATACACAAGGATTCCTCCAACACGTAAATACTCTGCGCTAGCATCCAGTATTGCTTCTTGTGTACGTACAAGTTCATCGATTGATGTGGGCTCTAGATGCCAACGAATCTCTGGCTTATGTGATAAATCTCCCAGACCCGAACATGGCGCATCAATCAAAATACGGTCAAAACTTTCCCCAGCAAATCTACCTGAGATTGTTGCGTCATTCTGCTTTGCACAAACAATAGATACTCCTGTACGATTCATTAATTCATCAATTAAATGACAGCGAGCTTCATACAAATCTGTAGCGATAATCTTACCTTGATTCTTCATCAAGCAAGCGATTTGTTGCGTTTTTGTGCCCGGGGCTGCACAGGCATCTAACACCTGCATACCAGGTAAAACATCCAGCTTACGCACTACTTTTTGTGAATGTCGATCTTGTATCAATACCATTCCTTTAGAGAATAGTTCTGTTCTCTGCAAAACACCTGCATAGAAGAAACAATCATCCTCAAGCATACGTACATCTGGTAATTGAGCAATCTCAGTTTTCTTACACTTTATTGTATTCACTCTACCGTACACAAGTGAAGGTTCCTGATTATGTAAGGCAATCTCCTTCATTGTTTCAAAGCCATAGTGAGCCTTCCACAACTGTAAGATCCATAGTGGATGCGAAGTTAATACCGAAAGTTCTTCAATTGTATTTCCTTCAGGCTTTTTTAGACCCTGTTTTTGTACCTTACGAAGAACAGCATTTACAAACTCTTTCTCCGATTTACCGGCAAGCTCTACTGCCTCAAAGATAACGGCATAGGAAGGAATACTATCCAAAAAGAATAATTGGTACACACTCATATTGAGAAGTGCAGACACTCTTGGTTTAACATGCTTTGTAA
>CALBKL010000126.1 GCA_937895985.1 uncultured Solobacterium sp. | reverse complement strand
TTGAGGTGATGAAGTATGAAAAAAGGACTAGTACTTGAAGGTGGAGCGATGCGTGGTATTTTCACGACAGGTGTTCTCGATGTATTGATGGAGAATAATATTACATTTGATGGTGCGATTGGAGTATCTGCTGGTGCGTGCTTTGGTGTAAATATCAAGAGTAAACAAATTGGTCGTGCGTTCCGTTATAACATGAAATACGCAAAAGACCCAAGATACGCAAGTGTTCAATCCTGGATTAAAACTGGAGATTTTTTCAATGCGGAATTCTGCTATCATACCTTACCGGAAAAGTTAGACCCAATGGATTCTGTAACATACTCTCAAAATCCAATGAAGTTTTATTTGGTCGCAACTGATATTGAAAGTGGTGAGCCTTATTATTACGATGCGAAAGATATTAATGATGAATCATTAGACTTTGTACGTGCATCTGCGTCAATGCCAGTATTTGCAAGTCCAGTACATATCAATGGGCATATTTATCTTGATGGTGGTATTTCTGATTCCATTCCAATCAAGAAGTTTCAAGAGATGGGTTATGAAAAGAATGTTGTGGTGTTAACACAACCAGAGAACTACGTAAAAAAACCGCAGAGTATGATGAAGGCTATTCGTGTAAAGTATCATAAATATCCAAACATGGTTCGTGATTTAGAGTTACGTCATAAAAAGTATAATGATACGATTGCGTATATCAAAGAAGAGGTTGCAAAGAATAACGTATTTGTCATTCAACCAGAAGCAAAGCTAGATATCGGAAGAATCGAACATGACCGTAAGCGGATTCGTGCAGTTTACGAGGAAGGTCGTAAAACAGCTATGAAGAGACTTGAAAAATTAAAGATGTTTTTAAGACAAGGGGAATGACATCATTTGAGATAGTGGTTTATGATAAAATAAATACGCTATTGGGGGAGTGATGAAAATAACAACAGATATGATACACCGTGATTTACGTAAATATGCAAGCACGATGTTGAATAACCAAGTATCACTCAATTCTATTACTGCAATTAGGGAACGTGATAGAAATTTAAAACGTAAGTTTTATGGGAAGTGGTTTGGTAAAAATACCCATATGAAAGAAAAAGAGATCCTAAGAAATGATGGATCTTCTTTGCGTATCTGTATTGTTTATCCAAATCAATTAAGTGGAGAAGAATGCACAGGACTTTTATGGCTTCATGGTGGTGGATATGGAACAGCATTACCAGAAGAATGTTATCCATATGCGGAGCGTTTCCTAACAAGGAGAAACGTAGTCATGGTATTACCAGATTATCGCAAGAGTTATGAAGTACCATATCCTGCTGCTTTAGAAGATGCATACTTAACACTTAAGTGGATGAAGAAACATGCATGCAAGTTACATGTCAATCCCCATCAACTATTTGTAGGTGGTGAAAGTGCAGGTGGTGGTCTAGTGGCTGCGTTATCTGCGTATGCACGTGATATGAATGAAGTAAAGATTGCATTCCAGATGCCTTTATATCCAATGATTGACGATCGTCCATCCAGTCAAAATAAACAAGAGACATTAGCTTGGACTACTTCACAAGAGTATTTCTATTGGCAATTATATAAGCGTAACCTACAAGATGTGCCAGTGTATTGTGCGCCAGCAAGATTAAAGGATTTTCGTAATCTACCACCAACTTTTACAGTTGTAGGAACATTAGGACCGTTCCATGAAGAAACAGTAACCTATATGAAACATCTGTATAAGGCTGGTGTTACAATCATGTTAAAAGAGTATGAAGGTTGTTTCCATATGTTTGATACAAGATGTCCAAATGCACAGATTTCCAAAGAAGTTATACGCCTTGAGCAGAAAGTATTTCAATATGCGCAACAAAACTTCTTTGCAAGACAAGATGAAATCAGCCAAGAGGATGAGTCTTTCCAGGAAGATGTATTCCGTGGTTTTCATGCATACATGGGTATGGAAAGTAAATATTAAAGGAAAGCCCAGAATCCTGGGCTTTTATAGTTGTTCTGTTTGTACTTGAATCAGATTCTGTAGTTGCATGCGATACAACAGTAAATCATCCACAAGTGGATTGAGTACAGCTGCCGCAACCTTAGTGTTTATATTTAAGAAATCTAATAGGTCTTCTTTTGTGACAATGTAGATATGCTCATCTTTCTGTAATGTTGGTTTAAACCCTTGTAGACCCTTTAATGTAGAAAATACAGGAAGATACTTTTCTTCATCGGTTGCCTGCATCAAATCAACACGGTCAATATCAGATGCTTGGATATGATCGTTTGTAATGACGTCTTCCTTTGGATAGAATGCAATATAGAATCGACGATCGCCAGCCATGTAAAGTGTTAACTCTTCTAGTACCTTTTTCATACCCTCTTCACTAAGAGGTGCTTTACGCTGTAAGAGTAGATTTTCTAGTTTCGTATCTATCGTTGTATCTGTTAATGAATTAAATTTTTGCATGTAACCCTCACCATTTCTTCATTTATTATATAATAGGAA
>CALBKL010000125.1 GCA_937895985.1 uncultured Solobacterium sp. | reverse complement strand
CAGATATTCGTAAAGTATTTGCTGGTGGTAATGCAACAATCTTACCATTCTTAGGATTTGAATTTGGTTCTACAATCAACTTATTCAAAGCACTAGGTATGATTCCACAAGGTATCTTATTAAGTATTGCATACTTCGTTATTGTTATTGGCCCATCTTATTTCGTAGAACGTAACATTCTACATCGTCCAGGATATATCAGTGTTGCTTCAGCTTCTCTTGCAGGTGTTGCACTTGCTATTCCTGCAATGGCTGCTTCAAGTAACGCAGCATTTGAACCATTCGTTTCATCAACAATCGCAATCTTAGCATTCGTACTAGCAATTACAAACGTTGCAGCACCATTCCTTGTTAAAGCTGAATTACAAAGACATCCAGCAGACAACATGGCGAAATAAAGAAAAGAAAGAAGGAAAAAGTTATTATGCAAAAGGTTTTACAGGTTTCTACATTAAACGCATTAATGTTAGGTGATTTTAATGGCGCAATGACAGTAAAGGATTTACTAAGTGATTGTGACACAGGTATCGGTACATATGAAGGCCTTGATGGCGAAGCATTAATTGTTGATGGTGTCGCTTATAAGGGAACAGCTGATGGAACAGTTGTTAAGATGGCTGATACAGATACATTAGCATTCTCTACAGTTACTAAGTTTGATCACTCCGTAAAGGAGCAGACAATCACAAATATTGAAGATATTAAGACATTAAAGGCAAAGCTACAACCTATCGTTGATCAAAACAAGAATATCTTCTACATGTTCTTAGCACATGCTAAGTTCTCTAAGATGCATGTACGTAGTTGCTACAAGTGCGCAAAACCATATCCTACACTTGCTGAAGCAGCTTGCGAACAAAGAGAATATCACTATGAAAATGAAGAAGGACAGATTATCGCAATCTACTGCCCTGATTATGTAGAAGGTATCAACCTCCCAGGTTGGCACTTCCACTTCTTATCAGATGATAAGACACATGGTGGACATATCTTAGGACTAAGCGCTGATGAATTCACATTCAAGATGAACGCTATTCCTGAATTTGATTTAGTTCTTCCAACAGATTCTGACTTTGGTAAGTTAAATCTAACAGAAGATTTATCCGAAAGCACAAACGCTGTTGAAGGAAACTAACCCCCTTATCTTTCGACATGAATGTTTGGCCCTGTATAAAAACAGGGCTTTTTTTATGCATGCATGAAAAGAACTCTATGGCTATTGTTTCTCCATAAAGTTCTTAATTAATAAACGATATTCTTCGATAATTTCCTTCATCTCATGAAGAGAAGAGATAGAAGATAAACGATTCTTATACTCTGAGGCATATGGTAAGCCTGTAATATACCAACCAGCCATGCCACGCATCATACAGATGCCATTTCTTTCGCCTTCATACTCACAGAGCTTCTCAGCATAGTGATATGCAAGATTCAACTTCTCATTGTAATCAGGTTCCACATAACTACCACCATTCAGATAGGCATCTACTTCCTTTAAGAAGAATGGTCTTCCTAGAAGTCCACGCCCAATCATGATTGCATCACAACCCGTTTCTTCTAACATACGTTTAGCATCTTCTGGTGTCCGAATGTCACCATTGCCAATCACAGGGATATTCACTGCATCCTTTACTGCTTTGATATATGCATTATTAGAATGCCCTGTATATTGTTGCCCACGTGTACGGCCATGTACTGCTACAGCACTAACACCAGCCTTCTCTGCAAGCTTTGCGATTTCTACACAGTTAATGTGGTCAATATCCCAACCTGCACGCATCTTTACCGTTACAGGACGATCTGTATGAGTCACCACTGCACGCATGACTTCATACGCAAGCTCCGGTGTCCGCATCAAATGGCTTCCAGAATGAGCTTTTACCACCTTCTGTACAGGACAGCCCATATTGATATCAATCATATCGCAACTTGTATTTTTGGTTAGATACTCAGCTGCTTCAGCCATCGTAACAGGATCACTACCAAATAACTGTAAAGCAACCGGATGTTCACCCTCACTAATGCGGCACATATCCTGTGTCTTTGCGTTTTGATAATGCAATGCTTTATCACTAATCATCTCACTGACCACAAGACCAGCTCCATAATCATGCATGATTTCACGATAGACCGGATTAGAAATTCCAGCTAAAGGTGCAGCGACAATTTGATTCCGTAATTCTATATTTCCAATCTTAACCACGTTTCTTTAACTCCAATACTTCTTTTAATTCTTCTGGTGTAAATTTATATTCTTTATTACAGTATTGGCAATGAATATCTGCACCCTTACCATCATCAATCATTTCTTGTAAGTCATGGTCAGAAAGTGTTGCGAGCGCATCCTTATAGTGCTCATGTGAACAACCGCAATACCAACGAACATCCTTATATTCCAAGAAATTCGCATCTTCGAAATACATATGAATAATGTCTTCAATTGACTTTCCTTCACTAATCAATGTGGATACTGGTTTCATCTTTGCTACAATCGCTTCGCATGCACTGATGACTTCTTCCGTTGCGTTTGGAAGTAACTGTAAGATAAATCCACCTGCAGCCAAAATACTACCATCAGGATTTACTAGTACACCTACATTTACAACCGAAGGCGTCTGTTCAGAGACTGCATAGTAATACGCAAAGTCATCACCAACTTCACCCGTCTGGATATTTACCATACCAGAGAAAGGCTCTTTCAAACCCATATCACGAGTAACTGTTAATGTACCATTTGTTCCAATTGCTTTACCAACATCTAAATGCCCATCCTCACGTACAAGATAGATTGCAGGATCTCCAATAAAGCCCTTCACATTTCCACTACCATCAGCTTGTGCAAGTACAGTACCAGCTGGACCATGTCCATTAAAGATACAAGTTACCTTTTCATAGGAATTCTTCAAATCACTACCCATGATAGCTGTAACCGTTAAGGTTCTACCTAACGCTGCGGCAGAAGTAGGCATACAGTGATGTAGCTTTCTAGCTTCTTCTACAATATCTGTTGTATCAACTGCGTGGATTCTAACACTACCACCTAACGCTTCTGCGATAACAATTTGATTTCTCATTTCTTTAACCTCCTCATGCATCGTTGATTAAGATTACGAATTCTCTTCTCATCCAACTTCACGATTTCTCTATCCGCCGTCATAATACCATTACACTCATCTTCCACATCCGTTAACTGCGTAAATACACAAGCAGTTAGTCCCTTTGGAATATTACGGATAATACTATCTTCATACAATTTACGAATCGCTGTATTTAACTTTAACTTATCTGTGAATTTTTTGTAACCATAAAGCTTTTGAGCAAGGCTATGCCCTGGAATTAAATAAGAATAACCTCCAAACTCAGATAAAATTGACATTCTCTTTTCATGATTCTGTGGATTTGTATAGGTATGGAAATACACATGGCGACTATAGAAATCCCCAGCACCCTGATCATGCCAACCACTCGCACTATCCACAAAACGTGTTAAGTCCATCAATTGAATGTACTTGGTTACTTTAGCACTATCAAACTGTCCCCAACCTTCATTGAAAGGAACCCACGCGAAGATAGATACAACATTATACAAGTTATGAATCATTGCATTTAATTCATCATAGTATGCTTTCTTACCCCAGTCATCACCTCTACCTAGGTGTTTTTGCTTCTGGTCATTCATACGCGTGATATTTAAATGTGGTAAGTATAAAGTTGTCAATTTACTTGGTTGGCCACCATTCGGCATATCCTGCATGACAAGCATACCCAATCTATCCGCATGATAATACCAACGACGAGATTCCACTTTGACATGCTTGCGTATCATGTTAAAACCTAACTCTTTTACTTTTTGAATATCATAAATCATCATCTCATCATCAGGATACGTTAAGTTTCCCTCTGGCGTATAACCTTGGTCTAACACACCACTTAAGAATACTGGTTCATGATTTAAATAGAATCGAGGATAGCCTTTTTCATCCTTTTCACAGGTGAAACAGCGTATACCAAAATAACTCTTAACGATGTCATCCTCTGTTTCAATATATAAGTCATATAAGAAAGGATCTTCCAGCGTCCATGGATGCATGTCTTCAATATAGATTTCATTACGCATCTCAGCAGTCATCTCATGATAAACCATCTTCCCTGCTGCACTGATGGTAATTGTCGCATGATTAAAATCACCTTCCATCTCTAGATAAACAGTTTGTCTATCATAGTTCGGTGTAATCTTTAATGCATGTACCCCATGTAGAGGAATGTCTTCTAGCCATACTGTCTGCCAAATACCCGACATTGGTGTATACCACATACCACCATGTTGAATTTTCTGCTTTCCATATGCATACTCACCTGTATCACTTGGATCGGTACACTTCACAAGTAATGCATTCTGATACTTAATATAACTAGATACATCAAAACTAAATGGCTCATAGCCACCAATGTGTCTACCAACTTCAATGCCATTTAGATAAACAATACATTGTTGATCAACTGCTTCAAAGTTTAAATACGTGTGATATTCTCCTGGCTTATAAGAGAACTGTTTCTTATACCACAATACTTTCCCAGGTAATAATATCTCATCACTACCTGAAAGCTGTGAACCCAAAGGGAAAGGAACATTGATTGGCTTCCAATTATGTTCATACGGTAACTGATTTGTATCTGTAATCTGATATTCCCAACGACCGTTTAAGTTCGTATAACTACCACGCTGCAACTGCATGCGAGGATATTCCTGTAGCGGGCTATTTAGATTTACATTCTTACCCCAACGACTCATCACTTTCATGCTAGCCTTCCTTTCCTACTGGTTATTGTTTCCGTGTTCGATAACCGATAAATACTGCTACTAAAGTTGCTAAACCATGTACCTTTAAAATATATGTCAAGATTGTTTCAAACATCTTCATTGGTTCTGTATACTGTGCAACACTATTAGCGACGGTCCATCCATAGATTATCGATAGCACAAGCGAAACTGCAATCATCCCTAAAGATATCGCTGTCGTAGGTATTTTATAATTTCTTAAAATAGACCATAACTGCGGTAATGTCACTAATAAAATCATTCCTATTATTCCATTCACAGACATTATCTTAAAGTTACATAAAATCATCAAAAATGATGTCACAACCATCATCAAGATTCCAGATACAAGTGTAATTAATACTTTTAAAATAAGACTTTTACGTAGTTCTTCCATATTTT
>CALBKL010000124.1 GCA_937895985.1 uncultured Solobacterium sp. | reverse complement strand
CTGTAGTACAGCACCATACTTCATCTTTTGCTATTGCGTTATTAACAAGGAAGTCATCCATCATCTTGTAGATAACACGATTCATCTTACCACGATAATTCTTACCCGCAACTAGACGTCCATCCTTTGCTTCAATACATGGATGCAAGAGTAATACACCCGCTAATAAAGCTTTTGCGTTACTAACTCTTCCACCAGCAACCAAGAATGCTAATGTTTTAGGAATAAATGACATGTGACCTCTAGCAATTAAGTCATTGGCAGCATTCACTGCCTCATCAATACCCCATTCAGGATGTTCTCGTAATAATTCAGCCATACGAACTAATACTTGACCTTGACCGATAGAATATAACTTTGTATCGATCGCAGTGATGTAATCACGATTCTCCATTGCAATCTGAGCACAACCATACGCGCAAGTTGTAACAGAAGAATACGCAAGATATAAGATATGTGCTTCTGGATGATCCGCATGAATACGATCAAAAATGTAGTCAAAGTCGACGATTGTAGAACCACTTGTCTTTGGAATCTTTAAATTCTTTTCGAAATAATCAATGATATTCGATGCTGGGAAAGTACCATCATCTTTTGTTTCACCATCAAAAGTAACGTGCATTGGCACAATATAGATACCCTCTTTTTCGGCTATCTCCTTTGGAATATCTGCGCCTGATTCGGCTACTAGTACAACTTTCATTAAGCCGTTCTCCTTTATTTACCATATATATCATACCAAATAATCCATATAGAGTGTATTGATATGAAATGTTTTAATGTATTATCTATGCAACAATAATCTCATCTAATGTAATATCATGTGATTCAACATCAATTTGATCAACTTCTTGTTCCCGAAATGCAACACCTATTCTATTTCTGCAATTCAGTAGAACTGAATCATAGTACCCTTTTCCATATCCTGTACGATGATTCTTTGAGTCGTAGCTACTTAATGGAACAATCATCATGTCTATCCTTTGAACTGGAATCATTTCCGTTACATTTGGTTCTAATAAGCCAAATGGTGCTGGTACTAAATCATCATAGGATTTAATTTTATAAAACTGTAACGTATTCCCTGCCACCTTTGGAACACATATGGCAATATTATGTTCGAAACAATACTTAAGAATTTCCGATGTGTTTACTTCATCCTTGATAGAAACATAACATCCGATTACCATGCCTGCATGAATTCTCGAAATTACTTCTTGAGATACCACATGACTTTTTTGGTTACGCTCTTTCAAAGATAATAAAGCACGCGCTT
>CALBKL010000123.1 GCA_937895985.1 uncultured Solobacterium sp. | reverse complement strand
AGTGGTAAGTTTTCTTCGTGTCTTCCTGCCCTTTTATACTGATTTACATTCATCAAATCTGGATTTATGGTTGAAAAGTATGGTGGATTACACGCGATAACATCAAAGAGTTCATCATGAAAATCTTGAATCTTGCATGCATGTAGATTTGCATGTACTTCATAGCGTTCTAGATTTTGTTTTGTTAGTTCAAATACTTCTGGAAACAAGTCTACTCCAACCATTTCTTTTGGTTTACGAAGTGAAGCGTATAGTAATACAGCACCAGTATTACAACCAATCTCAAGGAATCGATGCTGATGTTTGATACGTATAAAACGACCTAATAACTCTGTATCTGAATTCATACGATAAAACTCGTCACCTTGATCGATCAGAAAGTCTGTTCCACCTAAATAATCAAGCTTCATGTGTTTCCCTTAATTCAAACCAGAAGGTTGAACCCTTTCCAACAACACTCTCTACACCAAACTGTGCATCATGTGCATCTAGGATAGCCTTAACAATCGCTAAACCTAGACCTGTATTCAGTTGATTGCGTGAGAATGAACGAGATGTCTTATGATAACGGTCCCAAACGTATGGTAGTTCACTTTCAGGAATCCCTTCACCATTATCTCGTATCTCAAAGTGCATCGTTTCCTCATCAGGCTTGCGATATGCTTGAATTGTAATATGTTGTCCTGCCGCCGTATGTTTTAAGGCATTGGTTAAGAAGTTTGTTATCACTTGTCCTATCTTAACTTCATCCGCATAGATATAGAGTGTGCCTGGTAAACGTAGTTCTACAATCTGTCCACCTTGTGCGATAGACTTTTGATTTAATTCAATAATTTCACGAATCTTATCCGCCAAATCCATATTCGTACGATTGAGTACATAGTTACCTGACTGCATTTTAGCAAGTTCGCTCATATCATTGATAAGTCGTGTCATATAGTCTGTCTCTTTGATAATAACCCCTAAGTGTTTATCACGCTTGACTGGGTCATTTCCAGAAATATCTCGAATCATTTCTGCATATGCACGAATGTCCGTCATTGGGGTACGAATATCATGTGAGACATTTGCTAAAAGATCTCTTCGTAACTCATCAATTTTTGATAGTTGTCGATTTGCAGTATTTAAACTATTTGCGAGTTGCTGCAATTCTGTTAATGAACCACCATCAAAGTGCGCACTATAGTCTGCTTGTGATAGTTTCACCGCTTCTTGTTTCATGCGAATGATAGGATCCGTTACCAAACGCGAAATCATCAAAGCTACAAGTGAAGCTACGACAATTACAATAATTGTATAGAGTGCGTATTGTCGCGTAAAGAATGTTACAACACTATCAATTGGTTCTAATGCAGTATTGACAAACAAATAGTAATTTCCTAGATTTTCACGAATATGACGCGCATAGATAATCATCTCTTGTCCAGTTCGTTGGTTGGTCATATTAATACTCAGTTCACCATTTTGAAGTTTGCTATCAATCGATGAAAGGTCTAAAAGACCCTGAATCTCATCAGACTTAGGATCTTGTAAGGCACAAC
>CALBKL010000122.1 GCA_937895985.1 uncultured Solobacterium sp. | reverse complement strand
ATACGAGATAGGAGTCCGTCTCGTGGGCTCGGAGATGTGTATAAGAGACAGGAGATGCGATATGCACCATCAGCAATTCTTTCAATCTGTATACCCTGATGATTAAACTTATCACCTACCCCTAGTAAATCCGGATTGATTATTTTTGTTTGATCAGTAGTGATATGTAGTTGTACGAGTGATTTATTTGTTTCAGTTGTCTGTAAGATAATATCTGCTTTACGACTATAGTCTTTTCCCTTATCAGGATTGATATATAAAACCGTATTTTGACTTGAAGTTATGCGACAACTCCAGTCTCCTAAATATAAAAGTTCTGTCATGATTTCTCCCTATTCTTTAAAGCAATAGTTGTCGAATTCCTTTCGTCATTCGAAGTTCAACATCTTGAAAGTGATTGCCAGGATTATATTCGTATGTTAGTTGAATATCTTGTTTTTGTAAGATTTGTATCACTGCATCAAAACAAGCTTTAACTGTAGCCATAACTTTATTTTTTGCATTGGCTTCTTTATCACCTAAACTCATATATACTTCGCTAGCATGTACTTGGTTTTGTTGCATATATTGTACAAAGTTCAAAAACCAAACAGATGGAGATACTGACGCAATCTTTTGAAATGTATTTGTATGTGTAGATGCCCATAATGTAAATAAACCTGCTAAAGAATATCCACATAGATACACTTGGTTAGACTCTATATTATATTCATCTTTAAACCATTTCCAAAAACCTTCTAATTCAGCTAAAAACTTAGCTGCGTTTCCAGCAAAATCATGTTTGCCAAAAATTGCTGGCGCTGGCCATGGAGACAACTCCCCTTGCCAATCATGAATAGATACTGAAATCATACACAATTGATATTCATTAGAAATCTTTTGATATATCTGCTCATAATCCTCGGGATTTGATTCATCAACCAAATATATTAAAAATGTACTAGCTTTTAAATCACCTAATATCGTATAGTTTCTATTTTGATAATGAATTGTTTTCATATCTCTATTTTACAGAGTTTTTGGATATTAAAAAAGTGTTACAATCTCCTCTTGCCAAGAAAGAATGTAACACTTCATAAAGTTTATTCTCTACATAAGTAGATCTGGTATAAGGCTAGTAACATTGGTATTACGAGTATACAATATGCAATAAAGAAATAGGAATACCAAATACGCAATATGAAATATAGTGCGACCAGTATAATAATCGGAACAATCGCAGCCATAAATTTGAAGAATCCATCTCTACGTGATAGTTCCATGCATTCATGTTCAGAAATGCCATCATACTTGATCATATTATAAGTTTGAATTCCAGTGATACAAGGAATGATATTGATAATGACAATTCCAATCCCTACACCAATCAATGAAACACAAACTAAATAAAACATTGGTGTACTAGCCATATTTGTAAATGGTGACATATTTAACTTCCCAGTTGAATCCATTCCTATCGTTTTAAAGGATGGAGCTTGATTCATCTGGACAAATATATAGGCTGAAATGCTTCCAACTACAGCACCGATTCCTAACATGA
>CALBKL010000121.1 GCA_937895985.1 uncultured Solobacterium sp. | reverse complement strand
CTTCGTCGGCAGCGTCAGATGTGTATAAGAGACAGGTATTAAGTGAACTTATTACTGGTGATACACCAATCTATTTATCCAATCGTAAAGATGAGATGGATACATGCATGAATGAATTATTACCTTACCAATTTGCAACAGAGGATGTATGTCGATGAGAAGCGGTTTTGTTGCGTTAGCAGGTAGACCAAACGCTGGTAAAAGTACTTTAATCAACTCCTTGATTGGTGAAAAAGTGGCTATCGTATCTAGCAAGCCTCAGACAACACGTTCTGAGATTCGTGGTATTTATACAGATGAAAACTGCCAGATTATCTTTACCGATACACCTGGTATTCATAAACCTAAGTTTCGTCTCGAATCACGGATGAATAAAGAAGCTGCAGATGTAATCCAAGGTGTAGATTTAATCTATCTCGTAGTGGATGCGAGTGTTCCATACGCAAAAGGTGATGAGTTTGTCTTAAACATGGTTAAAAATACGGGCTTACCAGTATTTTTGGTCTTAAATAAGATGGACAAGATGAAGCCTGAGAAGATTGTAAAAGTGATTCAACAGTGGCAAGAACGCTATGACTTTGCGGAATACTTCCCATTATCTGCGAAATTTGGACGTTCCTTTGAAGACTTGGTCAAGACGACGAGAAAGTATCTTCCAGAAGGAGATTTACTGTATCCAGCTGAGATGACAAGTGATGGTGCAGAAAACTTCCGTATTGCAGAATTAATCCGTGAAAAGATTCTGACGCAAACAGAAGATGAAGTTCCTCATGCAGCAGCAGTGCTAATTGAAAATAAAGAATTCAAAAAGGACAAGGTATATATCCAAGCAATGATACTTGTAGAACGTGATAGCCAAAAGGGTATCATGATTGGTAAGCAAGGACAGATGTTAAAAAAGATTGGTTCTTTAGCACGTGAAGATATCGAAAAATTACTGGGTAAAAAAGTATTCTTGGAATTGTTTGTACGCGTAGAAAGCGAATGGCGCTCACGTGATGCCCGTATTACGGAATACGGCTATGGTGGAGCAAGTCGAGATGAATGATCGTATCACTGGTTTTGTATTAAAGCAGAGTGACTATCGTGAGGCAGATGTGATACTGAGTGTACTTACAAAAGAGTATGGAAAGTTATCTTTTGTGGCACAGGGTGTACGCAAAATGACAAGCAAAAATGCTGGCTCTATCATGCCTTATACAAAAACAGAAATCTTATTCGATTATAATGAAACAAAGACATTCTTCCGTTTGAAGAATGCACGTTGCAAGGAGTATTATCGCTCCATGCATGAAGATATCATAGCTTCTAGTGCAGCTGCAGTTGCGGCTGAACTCATCGATGTTTTAACACTACAAGCAACGAATGATATGTCGAACAATCATGAGTATGCATTTCTAGATATTGTTTTTTCAAAGTTAGATGAGGGATATGATCCAACTCTAGTACTATCATTACTATTTGTGGATATGCTTAATCTAGCGGGGTTATTACCAGATGTGGATGCATGCGTCACTTGTGGAAATACCCATGTCGTTACGGTAAGTCCGAAGGATGGAGGTTTCTTGTGTCAAGTACATGCAGAAGAACATCATATTCCATTTATGAAGACAGAAGACTTACGCCGCTTTCGTTTATTATGTAAAGCCGGACTAGAAAAAATCGATATCGTCAACCAGTATATCGAAGGAGATATGAAGGACTTACAGTATTTCATAGACATCTTATATTTTCATGCGGACATTCAATTGAAATCGATGAATTTCTATATGCATTTACACACGATTGTATAGTCGTTTTAACCTCAAGAGAGATTTGGAGAATTTGACTAAATCTCTTTTTCTTTTGGACTTAAGTATTTCATGAGATAGTATAACGACACTTTTTTACGTTGTGACGTATACTTAAAAGGTGAGGTGAAAATGATGGAAAAGAAAACAATCGATTTATCAAAAAGTGTATATGATATTGTAAATGCAAATCCTGAAGTGAAAGATATTATGTGTGATCTTGGTTTTACAGAAATAGTTAAGCCAATCATGTTAAATACAATGGGTAAGATGATGACTATCCCAAAGGGAGCAAGAGTAAAAGAAATTCCTCTTTCAACAATTATTGATGCATTTGAATTAAGTGGTTTTGAAGTAATTAATACGCCAGAACAATTACAAAAACAACAGGAAGAAAAAATGAAAGCTTTATCTGCAGATTTAGGGAAGAGTAGTGATTTGAGTTCTAGTGACCGTGAGGCATTATTGAAATCCTATGTACAACGTCTCAGTAATGGTGAAGATATTGAGTCTGTAAGAAAAGATTTTGCAGCTAATTTCTCTGATGTTTCAGCTGTAGAAATTGCACGTGCTGAACAAACCCTTCTTTCAGAAGGTACAAAACTTAGCGATGTACAACGCTTGTGTGATGTCCATTCTGCGTTATTCCATGGCGCAACAAGAAGTGAAAAAATTGCGAATGCGGAGAAGGAAGTGGAACGTTCAGCAGAAGAGGAACGCGTTCTAGATACGATTGCTAGTTTTGATGAACAAACAGCAGATGCTACAACTGTATTAATGCGTATACCAGGGCATCCTTTAAATGTTCTTGAATTAGAGAATGCACAGATCGAAAAGCGTGTTATAGCACTAGAGGAGAAACTCAAGGAAGATGTTAAGCCAGAAGATGTTCTAGCGGATGTAAGTGAACTACGCACAATCGAATCTCATTATAAGAAAAAAGAAGAAACAATGTTCCCACTTCTAAAGGATAAATACAATTTCCCTGGTCCAAGTGATGTAATGTGGGGTGTAGAAGATGAAATTAAACAAGAATTAAAGAAGTTTGTAGTTGAAGACACTAAAGATATGGATTCACTACGACGTGTTGTTAAGCGTATGAATGAAATGATTTTCAAAGAAAAGAATATCTTATTCCCACTAGTAACGAATTATTTTACTGAGGATGAATGGATTGCAATCGCAAGAGACTTTCCAATGTATGGGTATTGCTACCTTGCCAAAGAAGATGTACCAGTATGGGATAAGGTAAAAGAACTTAAACAGCCAAGTATTATCCACAATGAAAATATCGAGATTTCAGGTGGACATATGAATCTAAAGCAGTTAAAGGCAATGCTGAATACACTACCTTTTGAAATTACACTTGTTGATGAAAATGACATAAACATCTACTTTAATGAAGGTGAAAAGGTATTCACACGTCCCCAAATGGCAATTGGTAGACCTGTATATTCTTGTCACCCAAAGCGTGTTGAACCAATTGTACGTATGTTAATTAGTGATTTTAAGAAGGGCAAACGTGATAGTCTTACCATATTGTCTGAACGTTCGGGACATCCAGTTGTCATAAATTACTTTGCTTTACGTGATGACGATGGTACATATTTGGGCACATTAGAAGCTGTACAGATTATCGATGGTCTAGCAGATGCAATCAGAAATAACAAAAAAGGACCTATCGATTTATAATGATTTCAATATTTGTTTTGAAGTGAAAATATTTAATTCCTCTAGAGAAGACTACTAGAGGAATTTTTTATCTTTATTGGACGTGATATGGCATATCGTAAGATTGTAAAAATAGGTTGAAAATGCTATACTTTACAGGAT
>CALBKL010000120.1 GCA_937895985.1 uncultured Solobacterium sp. | reverse complement strand
CTTCATAAGTAATACTACTAGATAGTTGAATATAATACTGATTACAAGCCATTGAAATCCAGGTAATCCAGCGTATGCATAAAAGAACATTGATACAGCCGCCAGGTATATCTTTGCAAAGAAATAACTAATTTTGTTTATCACAAAATAGCCCAGTATTGTAACAGGTAAAAACAATAACATGTATATATAAGTGTTAAACTGCATAATCTTCCTCTCATCATTTAAAACAAAAAGTGATAACTTATAAAACTGAGATAATGATAGCTCCTACTAATATTAAGCAAACTCCAGCAATCTTCTTTACTGTTATTTTTTCTTTTAGAATAAAATAGGATAAGATCATTGTCCAAATATACGTTAGGGATGTTAGTGGCAAGATAACGGAATAATCCAAAATCTTCAATAACCATATATTTAATACCGCTGAAGATACATAAAGAAAACCACCTATATACAGATTAATATTCTTTAACATATCTATAAGACTATTTGAACCCGAAGCCTTTTTTAAGAATAATGATGCTACAGACCCAAACATCGTCATAACTAATAATACGACATAATAAATCACCATTATTCATCACCCCCTGCAATCATAATGACCCCACAGGTGATGACAATAACACCTATCACTTTATACAGAGTTACTGCTTCATGAAGTACAAAGGCAGCCAATACTATACTAAGAACATAATTCAAACTAAGCATCGGTTGTAATACAGAAAGTTTTCCAAACTTATAGGCAACAATCATAATTAGTGCACCAGCACCATAAAATACAAAACCTGCTAGCATGAAAACAAGTCCTTGTGTAGCAGATAATTTCCATAATAATTGCCCAACACATACACAGATAGAGGATACTAACATCAGTAGTATCCCTTTCTTATTCTTTTGTATCGATTCGATCATACTATCACCTTATAGCGGATTATACGCACCTTGCATATTTTTAAATAAAATACGTAACAACTCCGAATTCCCTTTAAAGAAACTAATCTTTGTTGGCGTCTTTCCTGTCTTTGGATACGCACGTGTAACAGGGATCTCACATGCCTTCATCCCAATCTGTGTTGCACGCACAGAAAGATATGCAAGTAATTCATATGTCATGAAGATATCACGTAATGGTTGGACGCGGATATCTGTTAAATATTTTCTTGAGTATGCGCGATATGCATTCGTTGTATCTGTAAACTTTTGATGTGCTGTTAAAGAAATAACAGGTGCATGAATCAGACGTACAGAAACTGTACGAATAAACGGTGTATTGATTGCTTTACCACCTTCAATAAAGCGAGAACCCTGTACCAAGTCATATCCCTCTTTTAATTTTTCAATGAAATGTGGAACGTCTTCAATACTGTCTTTATTGTTTCCATCGATAGTAATTACACCTTCATAACCCCTTTCAAGAGCCCATGAAATTCCCATGCGTAATTGAGCACCCTGTTTTCCTTCATCACGCTTAATCAATAATGTATTTACATCAAGACCACGTAATGAGTTTTCATCTGTGCATCCATCCGTAGAACCGCCATCACAAATCACAATATCTGCGTAATCAGAAATATGATGTTCTTTCGCTCTAGTAAGTTCTTTAGTAATACGGTCTCCTTCATTAATAATTGGAATTAACACTACATAATCTTTTGTTTTTTTAGCGTACTCAAAACATTCATACTTTGGTACTCCAGGTCTTTTTTCAACAATCATAACTTCCATCCTTTCAAAAGAAACCGAATGTATTTTAACGTATATGGATTAAATTATCCATACTATCATCCTATTGGGATGAAATTTACTAAAGTAGATTCCTTAAAAGATCTAATCGGGAAGATATACAC
>CALBKL010000119.1 GCA_937895985.1 uncultured Solobacterium sp. | reverse complement strand
ATTCAAGCAAAGCTGTTACAGGATATCATGCATGCATATGATAATGGCGCAGATGATTTACTTCTTTATCCTGTATTTAAGAATGAAGTATTAGAAAATACACCGGCATTAAAAGAGATTATTGTACAATCTATTGATTTACCTCTACCAGTATTTACTGCAGCACTTACATACATCAACCAATTAACTAGTACATGTTTAGGCGCAAATATTATCCAAGGTCAACGCGATTTCTTTGGTGCACATACATATCAAAGAGTCGACCGTGAAGGATTTGAACACCATCAGTGGGGGCAGTCATGAATAAACTAATACTTACAATATTTGGTGGAACAGGTGACTTAACATATCGCAAGCTACTGCCTGCGATGTACAACCTGTATATCAAAAAACAGCTTCCTGAGGAGTTCTTAATTACACCAATTGGAAGACGTGACTATACAGATGCGGATTATCAGGAAATCATTGAACCGTGGATTAGTGAGTTCGCTCAGGTGAAAGTGAAAGATGAACAACTACAAGCATTCTTTGAACATATTCATTACTTTCGCATGGATTTTACAGACCAATCCCAATATCAGTTATTAGATCAATACTACGAAGTACATCCATCAGAAAATCATGTTGTATATTATGCGGTAGCACCAGATTTCTTTGAAGGAATCACAGATGGTGTTTCTACGATGAAAAATATGCATGAACCAAAGATTGTATTAGAAAAACCTTTTGGCGCAAGTTTAGAACTTGCGAAATTTCTAAGCAAGAAATTAGAGACACTATTTGGTAGTGATCATATTTATCGAATCGACCATTATCTTGGTAAAGAGATGGTACGTAACATCCTAACAATTCGTGATGCGAATCTATTATTTAAGAATGTTTGGAATAAAGATAACATCGATAATGTCCAGATTTCAGCACTAGAAGAAGTCGGTGTTGAAACTAGAGGAAACTACTATGATCATGCAGGTGCCCTCAAGGATATGGTTCAAAACCATTTATTACAGATTATGAGTATTGTGGCAGTAGATGATCCAACAGGAAATATGAATGAACAACAACTTGTAGTGCTGAAACAACTACGTTCAGTCGATAAACTAAAGATTCAGGATACTTTATTATTGGGCCAGTATGAAGGATACAGAGAAGAACTACATGTTGATCCTGCATCTACAACAGAAACGTTTGCAGGATTAAAACTGTTCATCGATAATGAGCGTTGGCAAGGAGTACCATTCTATATCCGTACGGGTAAGAAAATGGCTCGTCGAGAAATTGAAGTAAAGATTACATTCAAAAGACAGCGCGAAGATGTAGATCCAAATGTACTAGTAATCAAGATTCAACCAACAGAAGGCGTATATCTTGAATTTAATATCAAGACACCAGGTGAAGATAGTATCACTAAGGCGCAGATGGACTTCTGCCAAAACTGTAATTTAATCTTTAAGTTAAATACACCAGAGGCATATGAAAGAATGTTACATGCGTGCATGATAGGTGATAACTCATGGTTTACAAAATGGGAAATGATTGAATATAGTTGGGAATATATCGATGCCTTAAAGCAGATGTATTCTGACGCAAATCTTCCAGTCTATCCATATCCACAAGGAAGTTATGGACCTAAAGAAGTAGATTTACTATAAAGAATATTGTATTAAAATCCCTGTTTACTTCATTGTAATAGGGTTTTGCATGAAGTATATTATCTTGATTTCTTCAAAACCAGATGGTATTTTATATGTAAAGACATGGCCTGTACCCATTGGCGCGGGGTGTCTTTTTCTATTTATAACCAAAATAAAATGTCCTTCCTCATAATCAGAGGTTGGACATTTTACTTTATAGGTTGTTGTGCATTACAGGTCTTTGTATAAATTACTTAGATACTTGTTCGCCAGCAATTCTACCGAATACTGTAATATCAGCGATAGCGTCAGAACCTAGACGGTTTGTACCATGGATACCACCAGTAACTTCACCAGCAGCGTATAGACCAGAGATAGCGTTACCATCCTTGTCTAATACTTGAGCGTTTGTATTGATTACAACACCACCCATTGTATGGTGAACAGATGGTTGTGAAACCATGATGTAGTATGGACCTTCACCGAAGGCAACTAACTTACCACGCTTGTTGAATTCTAAGTCCTTACCATCTGCAGCGTATTGGTTGTAGTCTGCGATAGTCTTCTTTAATGCTTCAGCGTCAATACCGAAGAAAGCAGCAGCTTCTTCAATTGTATCAGCCTTCACTAAGTGCTTTTCCTTGATGAGTCTTTCATATTCTTCAGGGTGAGCTTCCTTAACACCAGATGCTTCCATAGATGCTTCATCCCAGAACATGTATGAAACGCCACCAGTCTGTTCTGTAACAGCCTTAGAGATAACATCACGACGTTCTAGTTCTTCAACGAAACGCTTACCTTCCTTGTTAACAAGGATTGATCTACCAGCTAAACGTACGTCACCAACATATAATAATGTACCAGATGTGATGTCACATGTTGGATATGTTTGGATATATGACATATCAACTGTAGCTGCACCAATCTTTTCAGCCATTAAAATACCGTCACCAGTACTTCCTGGAGAACATGTAGATAGGATCTTTTCATCCATTTCTGGATTGTATTCCTTACGCATTTCAATATTAGAACCGAAACCACCAGTCGCAAGAACAACACCCTTAGAAGCTGTGAATGTTATATCACCATCTTTTGTTGTTGCCTTAACGCCAGTAACCTTCTTATCTGACTCTACTAATTCAGTAGCCTTTGTGTTTGTTAATACTGTGATACCTAATTCATCAGCCTTAGCCTTTAACTTCTTGATGATTTCAACACCAGATTCGTTATGTGGTACTAAGGAACGCATTACGCTGTGTCCACCAAAGAACATCATCTTGTCTTCGAAGTCAACCTTAATGTCATCACGTAACCATTCAGCAGCACTTAAAGCGTTATCAGCTAAAACTCTAACGAGTTCAGGATTAGCCTTGTAGTCGCCACCTTTCATTACATCTTCATAGAACTTATCAGTACTATCTTCGATGCCTTCTTTTTGTTGTAACCAGTTACCAGGTGCTGCCATTTCACCACCAGATAAAGCTGTGTTACCGCCAATAGCTGCCATCTTTTCGACAACAACAACGGATGCACCGTTTTCAGCTGCTGTAATTGCGGCAGTAAGACCAGCTCCGCCAGCACCAACAACTACTACATCGTAGTCTGTCTTTACTGTCTCTTTTGTTTCTGCTGTAGAATCTTTCTTTTCAGATTTTGAGCAGCCGGCAAAGGATAAAGCCATCGTTAAAGCTAAAGCCGGAATCAATAGTTTTTTCATATAAATCTTTTCCTCCTACAAGTATCAATGATAGTTTTATCACAACTAAAAGTAAAGAGATATTATATCGCTTACATTTCTTTTATTGAAATTAAATATCAACTTTCAAACTTTTCATGAAAGCAAAGTATAGATGAAAGCATAAAAAAACCCACGAAATTGTGGGTTTTTGATAGTGCACCAGACAAGACTTGAACTTGCACGAGTTGCCTCATACGCCCCTCAAGCGTACGTGTCTGCCGATTCCACCACTGGTGCATCGCTCAAATATTATAGCAACCTCCACATCTATCGTCAATGAAAACATCTGTATTTTAGATGGGTTTGGGTTGTAATTTGCGGCCATAAAATATATAATTTATCCGCTTATGCTTAAAAGAAGGTGAAGAGAAGATGGACTATCAAAAGATTATTAACATTGCTGTCATTGCTCACGTTGATGCTGGAAAATCAACATTAGTAGACGCATTCCTCAAACAAAGTCATGTATTTAAAGATAACGAGAAGGTTGTAGACTGCATTATGGACTCCAACGATCTCGAGCGTGAAAGAGGAATTACTATTTATTCCAAGAACTGCTCTGTAACATACAAAGACTACAAGATTAATATCGTTGATACACCAGGCCACGCAGACTTCTCTTCTGAAGTTGAGCGTATTATCAAAACAGTTGATACGGTTATCTTGTTAGTAGACTCAGCAGAAGGACCAATGCCACAAACACGCTTTGTGCTTCAGAAGGCTTTACAACTTGGTT
>CALBKL010000118.1 GCA_937895985.1 uncultured Solobacterium sp. | reverse complement strand
CGTGGGCTCGGAGATGTGTATAAGAGACAGCATAAAGACCACACCGCAAAACAAGTTTTGGAAGATTTAGGGATTGCGGAGTATATAAGTTATACCATTACCGGTGATGATGGTTTTGCGAAAAAACCAGATCCAGAAGGAATTCGTTATTTGCTAGATAAATTTAAGTTAAATCCAGAGTATTGCACATATGTTGGTGATCGTCGTTTAGATGAAGAAGCAGGCAAGAAAGCTGGGATTAAATGTATCCTATTCTTGGATGAAGATACTCCAGTAACACCACGCTATGAAGATACAGTTGTCGTAGATGATTTATTAAAGATTGTGGAACTATATGAATAAAGAAATCCTAGATAATGCCTTATCGTATTATGGTGTCAATGATGATTGGTATCGAAACCAATGTTATGCATGCATGAAAACTATTAAAACTGACAATTGCTTAATGCAAAAGTTTGAAGAACTTCTAGATGTTTTATATGTTGATAAAACGCAGAAGATCAATCAACTTTGGTCAATTGAAAGCACTGAAGAATTATTTCATCAGCCAGTCCATCCTTTTGTGACAAGTGTTGCGTTACTATGTGGGTGTCAACTACACCAAAGGAATATGGAAAAGCATCAGTTTGATGAGGTACAACAATCTATCCACAAGACGAGGATGAAGGAAGTACTGACAAAGGATATCGTTCAAAGAAAATTAAAATCGATACGTATATCACAGATGATTTGGGGAACTTACTTTATCAATGTGCGTCTTGTGGAAGTTGGACGATTACAGTATGAATATGTAGATATGCATACCATACGAATTCATATTCCATCCGATGAGAAACTTGAGGTTTTAAAGGTAATCGATTCAATCACATCCTCTAAAAATGTTATCAAGCGGTATTTTAAGGTTGAAAAACCACAATATGTTTGTGATTCTTGGCTCTTAAGTCCTGAGATTCATCAACTTGTTTCAAAAGATTCAAATATTTATCAATTCTATGAATTATTTGATGTTTCTAAAGGGTATGACTGTATTAGGGATATCTTTGATTTCGTGTATCGAACAAAGGAATGTGATTATCGTGAATTAGCAGAAGAAACATCTCTACAACGTGTTATAAAAGAGTATTTATTAGATGGAAATTGTATTCATTTAGGTTGTGGAATTCTAAAGTAGCGACAAAATTTAAGTTTTGTATAATATTTATTGACCTTTGGTCAAATAGATAATATAATCAAATCATAAAGAGGCACTCGTATAGAAATTTTGTACGGGTGTTCCTGTTTTAACAATTGTATTTCCTTGGAAATGAAAGGGGTAATTATGATATTAGAAGTAAAGGGAATTAAGAAGACCTTTGACAAGACGGAAATTCTCCATGGAATCAGTTTTACTGTACAAAGTGGTAAGGCAATGGGATTCCTTGGACGAAATGGTGCTGGTAAGACAACAACATTCCGCTGCTTGATGAATGTGTTCAAACAAACAGAAGGCGAATTCTTGTTAGATGGTAAACCATTTGATGTGAATCAAAACCATATTGGTTATCTGCCAGAAGAACGTGGTATGTACGCAAAGGTATCTCTAAAAGATCAATTGGCGTACTTTGCGAAATTAAAAGGGGCAGATAATAAGAAGGCTGCTGAAGAAGCAGAGTACTGGATTGATTACTTTGGATTAAAAGAATATACAAATAAAAAGTTAGAAACATTATCCAAAGGTAATCAACAAAAGATTCAGATTGCGCAAGCATTTATTAACGATCCAGCAATTATTATCCTTGATGAACCATTCTCGGGCTTAGATCCAGTCAATGCTCAAATCTTTAAAGATGCGATTAAAGAAGCTGTTGCGAAGGGTAAACTCGTTATTTTCTCCTCACACCAGATGGCATATGTTGAAGAGATGTGTGATGAGATTACATTAATTGACCATGGTAATATCATTGTCACTGGTGACTTGGAAGAAATTAAGAAAAAAGAGGGACAAGATAAGTTGGTACTTCGTGTAAATCCTGAGGATTCTACGGTTGTAGAGGATATTTTACAAAATAAATTTGGCTTAGAGTTTCAGCTTGTGGATGGGGAATATCTGATTACAAAGAATACCGAATATACTTCGAATGAAATTTTACAGGAATTATTAAATCACGTACATGAAGTCGTGTCCTTTGGACAATATCGTCCTAGTCTACAAGATATCTTTGTAAATAAGGTAGGAGGTGAGACAAATGCGTAACTTTAGAACTGTATTTGAATTTGAATTCTTCCAACAAATAAAGAAGAAGGCAGTTATCGTCTCAACGATAATACTCGCAATTGTCGCTTTCGGTGGTGGTGCTGCGCCAGCAATCATCAACTATTTTAACAAGCCAACTGAGTTTGATAGTTCTGAGGGTGCTTCCTATCTCAATGACAGCATTCCTGGTGGATACTTTGTATCGAATGAAGATATCGCAAAGACATTAAACATTGATGAATCCAGTCTTTATCCTTCGGAAGAAGCTTTAAAAGAAGCGGTAAAGAGTGGTAAGGAATCAAAGGGATATGCAATCTATGATTACGATCACTATAAGATATATTTCCACGATAAAGGCTTCTTAGGTGGAATGGGTGATCCTTTAAATGAAGTTTTAAAAGATCATATCATCACACAAAAGTTTAATGAGAAGGGTATTAGTACCGCTGAGTATCAGGCATTAACGAATGTGAAGATTAATGCGGAAGAAGAGGTGTTAGGCCGTGATACATCAACACAGTATCTACTTGCGTTTGTATACATCATTACATTATATTCTGTAATCTTAATGTTTGGTTCTATCGTCGCTACAGCTGTCGCAAGAGAAAAAGACAGTAGAACAATGGAACTGCTCATTACAACAACTGATCCAAAGAACCTTATTATTGGTAAAGTTCTAGCAGTAACATGCGCATCGGTAATTCAATGTGGCATTATCTTTACTTCTGGGCTTGTTTCCTATTTTATC
>CALBKL010000117.1 GCA_937895985.1 uncultured Solobacterium sp. | reverse complement strand
GTTGGAATGTATCTGTTGTTAATATTGCATAAAACAAACTCCATGATATAAAAGCAATTACCATACGAAGTATGTATTTTGAATAGATATTCTTGATTGGCACGTCTCTATTTAAGAAAAGCGCTCCACTAATCATTACAAAAATCGGAACCCCCCACCGAACCAAGCTGTCATAAATATTAAAAACTTGCCACTGCATTCCATTTACATCTACATTTGACCAATTTGATGCTGCAACGTGTATAAACACTACAGCAAAAGTCGCAATCAAACGTAGATAGTCACAATATACTTTTCGTTTCATACGCTCTCCTTAACAATATCAGACTGTATTTAAACCATCTGTATTATACCATAGATAACTAAGGGTTATGACTTAGCCAGAAGATGTTACTATCTCATATCTTCTGGCGTTGTGATTTTATAGTTAGAGTACTTTCCTTCGACTACTGCCACTTTTGCATCTGAATATCTCTCTACTAAGGAAGTATCATCTGTACCAATAAAGTGCTCCTTCTTTGCTTTATGCATGCATGTGAGTAATAAATCTGTTTCAAATGCCTGTGGTGTTTGTGCGCACTGTAAAGTACTTCGCTCATACGTCTCTATAACATAACCATCCTGAACATGCTTTACAGTATCCTTGCATGGAACACACAGCAGAGCTGCTTTCTCTGTTTCCATTGTCTTTTTTATCTTCTCTAGTGATTCTTGATCCAAGAAAGGTCTAGCACCATCGTGAACCAAGACAACATCTGCTAGCACTGCACGTAGTCCATTATAAACACTATCCTGTCGTGTCTTTCCACCGCTAGCAAATACAATCCTACCATCTTTTCTTCCCCGCTCTTTTTCAAAGTGTTCTACACAATCCGTTACTAGAACAATCTGCACACAATCACTATCATTTAAAAACACAGAAAGCGTCTTGTCCAAAATAGTTGTACCATCTGATAGTTTTGCGTAAACCTTATTATATCCAAGCTTCATTCTTGTTCCACTACCTGCCGCAACGATTAGTGCACTGTATTGCATAACTATCTCCCTCTTTTTGCATATATTAAAACACAATCAAGTGTCATGTGCATCAATAAAATGTATAATAATCAAAAAAGGAGAAACCATGCACTATAACGGAATTATATTTGACTTTAATGGCACCCTATTCTTTGATACAGATATTCATATTCAGGCTTGGGATACAATCGCAATGAAAGTCATAGGGAAACACATGACTAAGGAAACACTCGTACAAAAATACTGGGGGCTAGCTAATGTCGATTTAATTCAACGTATGACAAATGGTACACTTTCCAAAGAAGAATGCGAGCGTTTATCTGCCGAAAAAGAATCACTGTACCGTATGTATGTAAAAAATAATCCTAACGCAGCATTAGCTCCTGGTGTCATTGAATTCTTCCACTACCTCAAACACCATAATATTCCATTTACAATTGCTTCAGCATCCATTAAAGAGAACATCGACTTCTATGTATCTCAGTTTCACTTAGACCAATGGATTGATCCAGATACAATTGTCTATGATGATGGTACATATAAGAATAAATATGAAATGTATTTAGAGGCAATGAGGCGCCTACGTATAGACAATCCCATCCTCATCTTTGAAGATTCAATCAATGGCGTCCTAGCCGCAAAGAAAGCTAACGCAAAAGTCATAGCTATCGCTAGTGATTCTTTAGAAGCACATGACCTTCCATTCTTATCTTCCACAATCAAAGACTTCCAAGGTATTGTCGAACTACTTGAAACTTTACCCGAATAATTTCATCAGTACAAAAAAAGACCTCACTTGAGATCTTATCCAAACACTGCGCCTAATAATCCATAGGATACTAATGTCATAATAATTGCGGCCATTGCAACTCCAATCAAAATTGATAGGGTTGCTTTTTTTAAGTCCATTTCAAACAAAGCCGCAATCAAGCATCCAGTCCAAGCACCTGTACCGGGTAATGGGATTCCCACAAATAGTGCCAATCCCCAGAAACCATATTTATCGATTTTCGGCTTATTCTTAATTGCTTTCTGTTCTAGCCACTCTGCAATCTTTGATAGATGATGAGTAGATAACCAATGAATTAATTTCTTAATGCCAAATAGGATAAATGGGATTGGTAAGATATTTCCAATCACACACCAGAATACCGCCTCCCACATAGGAATCCCTAGCATCTTAGCAAGTAATAATCCACCACGTTCTTCAATGAGTGGTAATAAACTAACTATAAAGATTGATAATTTAGGTGATAAGAACTTTCCAACAGTTCCTGCCCACCAGAGAATAAAACCTTCCATGCAAAACCTCCGCATATCCTTGCATACTTTACCATAGACCACTATCCATCGCAATTGCACTAACAGAAAATCATTTAAAACTGGCAAAATTTTATCTATACTCGTAGTTCCTCAGGTTTCCAAATTATTTTCCAAAAAAATGCAAAAATATGTTGACACCATCTGCTGTGGTTGATATTATATTAAAGCATTCGATGAAGTTGGGCCTGTAGCTCAGGTGGCTAGAGCGCACCCCTGATAAGGGTGAGGTCGCTGGTTCAAGTCCATTCAGGCCCACCATTTTCGGTAAGCTCATCGAATTGATATACATGGGGTTATAGCTCAGCTGGGAGAGCACCTGCTTTGCAAGCAGGGGGTCAGGAGTTCGATCCTCCTTAGCTCCACTCATCAAAAAAAATACCGTAAAATGCGGTATTT
>CALBKL010000116.1 GCA_937895985.1 uncultured Solobacterium sp. | reverse complement strand
AAGCGAATATGTCTTTCTAGATTCTCATTGAGATATGCACTAGGTACATACTTCATCTTGTTTGTCATCGCTACATATTCCGCATCCATTGTAACTGGATTCACTTTTACATAACCTGGAATTCCATTTTCATGGTTTCCAAACCACTTAAAGAAACCATCATATTGCAAAGGTGCTACCTTAATTGGACTATTTTGATAGTCAATCTGCATGTACTCACCAACATTGAACTGTGAAACAACATCACTCAAGGAACCAATTTTACGATCACCAAGTTTTTCAGCACTTGCGGTATCCATTAATGCAATGGAACTTGTTCCACTAACAGATGGAATATCTTCTGTACTACCTTCATCTACTTTTAAGATGGATGAATATTCCTTCGCATGGAACAAGCGCATGCTTGTAATACTACCTAGTACCATACACACAAATAGAATACATTCTACAAGGGCAATCTTCTTTAGATTCTCCTTTTCTTTGCGGATAGAGAATACTAGTGCCTGTACTATAAGGTACACTGCACCAACTCCTAATAGGAACGCCCAGAATTGAATACTCTTAAGATTAATTGCTGGTAAGAAAAAGTAAAAACCAATACATGCGATGATAAGTGTAATTACAACTCCAATCACGTAACTCATCACAGTATTATTCTTTAAATTCTCTTGACGAATCTTCATTCTACTAAACTGATTGAACTGTGGGTTCTTTTGTACGTTCATTATTTCATCCCCCTTTTATTCTACACATGCATTATATCTCATCATATCCATTTATCATTTTGCGGATATTACGAATACTACGCTTATATTTAGCGATTTTTACGAAATGTTAATCTTCATCAATGTAATGTTCTATCCAAAGTTGTAGTGAGTGGATTGTTTCTTCCATTTGTTTTAGTTGATTTTGAATTAACTTAAAATCATGGATTTCCTTATCATCGATTTTTCCATCCACTGTCATTTCGATTAAGCGTGCTTTCTTTTCATCCAAAGATTGTAGAGTTGCTAACATCTCTAATACTATTTGAGATAAGTTCTTCTCTTTTACAATCTTCATTCCACGCTTGATACCAACTGGACATTCTGTTGCACAGAATGCACTACATAATTCTTTATCCTTATAAATTTCTGACAGTTTTACAACTTCTTCAGGATGAATTTCGAGCTTACCAGTTTCAATCTTCTCAAGACGACTCTCATTGAAAAAACCATCTGATAAATCTGCTACTTTATTTCGTGTTAGTTTCAGCTTCATACGAGCTTCTTGAAACATACTTTTCTCTTTATTTTCCATAATGGCTACCCTCATAAATCTAATCTCTTATATAGATGATAGCATACTAATACTCAAACAAATTTATTGTTATTCGCCATCTTAAAATGTATTACTGTATTTTCTGATTTATACAATGTCTTGAAAATAAACAAAACAGTTTTACAATTAACTTATATAAGCTACTTCGGAAATCATCCTCAGCTGTACATTTTTTTGTACATATCTACAAACTATAATACAAATATCAAAACCAATATCACATACATTTCATTTTGAATGAGGAACCAATCATATGAAGACTGATCGAGCAATTACAATCTGTTTACTACATGTTCTACGTGACTACTCTGATGAAAACCACATTCTATCCATGAAGGAAATCCGACAAAAAATGCAGCTACTCTATCACATTCAACCTGATAGAAGAACCATTTACTCTTCAATCGCATTATTATTAGATCTTGGATATGACATTTCAACATTTGAGGATAACAAGATTGGCTACTATCTTCAAAGTCGGGCATTCGAGCAATCAGAAATTCTACTATTAATAGATGCAGTCTATGCATTCCCTTTTATCTCCAATAAACAGTCTTCTGATCTTATCTCAAAGCTTCAAAACCAACTCAGCATGCATCAAAGAAAGAAATATACACACTTGAAAGTAGTACGTTCGAGTAGAAAATCCGATAATCGAGAAGTCTTCTTGAATATCGAAGTACTTGATGAAGCAATCCAAGATAAGAAACAAGTATCATTTTCGTATCTAAAATACGACATTAATAAAACTTTAAAAAAACGTAGAGATAAGCCCTACATTGTTAATCCATATGGCATGGTGTATATGAACGAACATTACTATCTAATATGTAATCTGTCAGGAAAAATAAATACCAGTCTTTATCGTATTGATCACATGAAAGATGTTGTGATTCAATCTTCATCGTGGGATAAAGAATACGAAAGAAAAGAGGATGCCATGGATGCAGTCTATGCATTCTCCGGTAAACCCGAAGCTATAACAATGCGATGTGACAACATCATCCTAGATGATGTAATCGACCGCTTTGGAACAAATATCTTCATCAGAAAAACCTCTGACACAGAATTTGAATTTACAGTTCACGCACCACCTCGCGGTATTAAATTCTGGGCATTACAATACATACAGTATGCAGAAGTATTATCACCAATATGGTTAAAAGACCAAATCACATCAAGTATCCTTCAAAACAAATACATCACAAGTAACACACAATAATAAACAAAACGGAGGAATTTAACTATGAATAACAATAATCCTAAATCCAACAACTTATTCAACTTCGCAACATCCGAACTATCCCAAGATGCCTTCTTCTGCTGGAGTCTTAATTGGCTAGCTGTAAAGGAAGACTCAGAGGATCCATATTATAAATATGGAAAAGCTATGCTTGATCTATTTCTCGGCGACAATACAAAAGAGAAATATACAGATGTCTTAATTAAAAAACAATTTATTGTAAAACAGGAAAATAACGAAATCAATAACTCTACAAAAACCGATTCCATAGCTGACGAAAAGAAGAGAAAAAATAAAGGAATCATCGATATAC
>CALBKL010000115.1 GCA_937895985.1 uncultured Solobacterium sp. | reverse complement strand
TTGGAAATACACCGAAAGCTAAATACAAATCATACAAAGGCAATATGAATGGTACAGTAAAGAACCACTTACTAGATGTCGTTATTGATGAAGAGAATCATAATACATATTACAAACGTAACTTCTCAACAAACACAGTAAATGAGAAATGGACAACAGATATATCGGAGTTTCATATCGTTGCAGGAAAGTTGTATCTATCACCAATCCTAGACATGCATAATAGAGAGATTGTATCTTGGGACATATCCAAACACCCAAACTATGAACAGATTTCCAATATGCTTACTATCGCATTTCAGAAACATCCATATATAGAAGGACTGATATTCCATTCTGATCAAGGATGGCAATATCAAATGAATCAATACCATAAGACTCTACATGAACATGGAATCATCCAATCGATGTCACGCAAAGGAAACTGCTTAGATAACTGTGTCATGGAGAACTTCTTTGGAAAGATGAAGAATGAGATGTTCTACGGACATGAATACGAATTCAAAACCTTAGATGAGCTAGAAAGTGCCATGAATGAATACATACACTATTACAACGAAGAAAGAATACAGACAAAATAGAGTAGAGTGAGAATATCTTATTCAGATATTCTTCGACCCTCTCATTGCACCGTACGTACGGGTCTCGTATACGGCGCTACATTTGTATTGTTTCTACCTTTACTTAGATTGATAATATTCTAGTGGATTGATTAATCCTGGTCTGTTTTTGTTTTTCATCGATAGTACCTTTGGACTTAATAAGAAGTTTATTGTGTTCCCCTTTGTCTGTCGATACAGACCTAGTCTAGTATTGGCTGTACTGTAGATTCTTTCATCAGGGATATTTAATTTGAGTATCCGATTAAGGTTTTGTAGGTTGGTATAGATACGTTTTGGTTTCTTCCATTGTTTTAGAATTATCACACGTATCTTGTGTCGCAACCATTCTCCAAATTCTGTTAAGAAGGTCTTCATCGAACCAATCCTGAAGTAGTTTATCCATCCTCTCACGATTTGGTTTACTTTGGTGAATACAGCTGATAAAGGAAGTGTGCTTGCCTTTTTACGGCATAGCACTTCTTTTATTTTCTTACATAGTTTTTGTTTCCTGTCATATGTAGGCTTACTTTTCCATCCATCTTTGTTTCTCCAGAACGTGAAGCCAAGAAACGAACTATTGCTAGGTCTTACTACTTTTGTTTTTGTCATGTTGACCTTTAGAAATAGTTTTCTTTCTAGCCAACTTGATACAGACTTCATGACTCTGTTGGCTGACATCTCACTCTTGACGAAGATATTACAGTCATCTGCGTATCTTACGAATCTTAGTCCTCTGCTCTCCAGTTCCTTATCAAACCTATCTAGGTAGATATTGGATAATATTGGACTGAGCGGACCTCCTTGTGGAACGCCTTCCTCATTTCTGCGGATGATTCCATCCTCCATAATTCCAGCCCTCAAAAAGGACCTTACGAGATGTAGCGTTACATCATCTTTTACTTTCTCTCTAAGTATGGATATCAACTTATCATGATTCACTGTGTCAAAGTACTTTTCGATATCTATGTCTATTACCCATTCACATCCTTCGTTTAGGTAGAAGAGCACTTCCTCCATCGCTTGGTGGGCACTTCTGTTTGGTCTGAATCCATAACTATGCTCGCTAAAGCACTCGTCATAGAGTTCACTAAACACTTGTGCCACTGCTTGTTGGATTACTCTATCCACTACAACAGGTATCCCCAATGGTCTTTTCTTTCCATTTGGTTTTGGGATATAAACTCTTTTCACTGCCTGAGGTCTATATTTCTTTTCCCATATCGAAGTTTTGATTTCTTCTATATGTTTACTGAAGTATTCGTCAATTTCTTCCACAGACATCTTGTCAATGCCCGATGCACCTTTATTACTCTTGACTCTTTTCATCGCCTCTTGCAAGTTCTTTTGACTTAGAATCTTGTCCATTAATTCCATGGCTGCTCCTCCTTCTATTGCACAAATAATGAAATCCTCTTCTTGCCTTTCACCATCCATAGTTACGTTCTATGGTTCTAGGTGATATCTCAATTCCAGAGTATTCATTTTCTTACATATAGCGATTTGCACTATACAAACATTAACCCCTTCGGTATTGGTGTATACCTACTATGGGCTCAGCTGACTTCTTGTGATAAACCTTTTTCCGTCCGATGGTACTATAGTTGTTTGAAAACGTCTAGGATTCATCGTCCACAAGACCTCACGGGGTAAGTCACATACCTTTCTCTCTTCTTTCACAAGTTCCTGATTTACTGTTTTGGTTTTACGTTTACCTTTTGGGCTTTGATTTGTAATGCAATCTCACCCACCATTTAGCCTTATATCAGGTTTCTGTTCGTAACCTCGAAAGAATCGCTACACCACTTCCTTCACCCAAAGCCTCACGACTTACGGCTTGTGGTTCGCTACGCTTGGCGGTAACTACCTACGGCTGGACTTTCACCAGTTAGGTTTGTGACATGCCCGTCACACATTAAAAGGCCTAACGCCTTGCCAGGCAAGGAGTCAAGCCTTATCATGTCTGTAAATTACAGTGTCCAAGAAATTGGGTTCACTTCAACCTTATTAAGTTATGCTCTGTTGTATTTTATCTATTTATTAAAGCTAAATATTCTTTTAATACTGACCCATTGCTGGAGGTACTGGTACATCCTTTTCTGGAAGCTTAGCAATTGCAGCTTCTGTTGTGATAAATAAGCCAGAGATACTTGCAGCATTCAATAACGCCGAACGAGTTACCTTCGTTGGGTCAATAATACCTGCTTTATACATATCAACCCATTCGCCTGTCTTTGCG
>CALBKL010000114.1 GCA_937895985.1 uncultured Solobacterium sp. | reverse complement strand
GACGCTACTGCCGCAAAGGATGCAAAATAAACAATAAGAATCTATAGCGATATAGGTTCTTTTTTTATAAACAAAAAGCGAATAATAGGAATATATCTATCATTCGCCACTGTATACTATTTTCCCTCTGTCATAAGCTGTTTTACAGGGTCTGGTGCAACAATCTCGTTGACTTGGTTAATACCACTGATATATAGCTGGAAATTATCCTCAGTAGACATTTTTGTTTTTGTTTTCTTGTTGTCATATTGTGTGTCAATTGAAATATTTACTTCACTAGGAACGAGTTTAAACTCTCCATTTTCCATCTTTTCAAGTACAAGATGAATTTGTAAATCGAATGATGTTATACTATCTTTTTCAGATTCAAAAAGTCCACTATCTAAGAACGTCGATCTAAATGCAGAGACAACATCATAGTTATCTGTTGCGTCTCCTTTAAAGTCTAGAAATACAAATTGTTCATCTTCTGTCCTTGTAAACTGATCCGCAAATATTTCACATAACTTATAGAATGCATCACTATGTCCTACCTCCGGATCTTTCTCTTCATAAATACCTTCCAAGGACTTTTTCCAGCTGTTTATATTTTGCCATCCCAAATCCCTTCTATCATTGATATAACTGGCGTAGCTAACCCCTTTGCTAGGAGAATAGTAAAACAGTCTATATCGATAATAGGCCGGTTCCGTAACCCTAAGAATGCTTTCATCAATGCTATCCTTATAACCTTTACTTTCATCATAATCAGCAAAGTGACGATAGAATTGCTCATAATATGTTTGTGGTTCAAATATAATTTCCCCTTGTCTACCAAACATTGCAAAACTGTATTTTCTTGTTTGTCTGAATTTTTGCAGGTTCTTAGTATAATAATAACTCTCATAATTTAAACTTTTTGCATCATGAAGGATTGTTGCAAAATTCATAACATCTTCAGCCGCATGTTCTGTAGATGTTTCTGCTGCAGAGTCCTCTGATTTTCGACAAGCAGAAACAGTAACTGCTAAAACAACCGTAAGGAATGTCAGAAAGATAGTTCTTATATGTTTCATTTTAGTTCCCCCTCATCCGAAATTGCATTTTCAACTCCACTAGGAGCTTCTACATGAATTCCAGAGTTAATATTAGAATACGTCACTTGACTAACCATTTTCTCCTTTGAAGATGAATACGAACGTCTAGAACATGTAAACGTAACTGATAATGGTGTATAGTCTTTTTTCGATACTGTTAAGTCAATATTTAATTCAGCACTTTTATCATCAGGGAAAAAATGAAAGAGATTATTTGCTGATGTAGCAAATAAATCTGAATTTTGACTCAAGAAATCTATATCAGAATTTTGATAATGTATTGTGATAGTTTCTTTATCTTCTGTAATTGTAAATTGATCTTTTATTGTTCTGAAATATGAAATCGCATCACGCTGGATTCCAACTGGCCTTTCTTGTTTATCTGTATCGTATTTCTTGCGTTTCCATTGCGATTGAGTTTCTAATTTGTAATATAACTCACCATCTTCATAATAATAATCATAAACAACACCAGCTTCATTCTTAAATTTACCTAAAATAAGATCTTGTCTTAGGTAAAATGTACCCGTAAATTCTTTTTCATTGTGATACGAAGCTGGTTCACCTGGCAATGGAGTAGAATGTTTACCATCTTCTGTATTAACGATGTGTATTTCACCTGTCTTCATTCTTTCAAAACTTTGAAGAACTTTATCAATCTTTTCTTCATCTGCTGCTTGCTTATTTGCATTCTTACTATCAAAAGGATTACATCCAACTAAAGTAGTAATCATCAACAAGCCCAAAATACTCATAAGTATCTTTTTAAAGTTAAGCATTAAACATGACCTCCTAATCATATACCCCCACAAGGTTCATCATAATTATAAATATAAATCAGAAATATCACAATTTTACTTCTTATATTAATCACTCTCAAATAAGAAAAGCTACATATTAAAGCGTTGTATTATTTCCATTATGTATGATTTTTTGATAATAAATAAGGACACCTATATAGATGTCCAATATACTACTATTCTGCCTTTAAATCTCTTGCCATTAGATCTCTCATTGCATCTAATGGAGCTTTTCCTTCATATAGTACTGCATATACTTCATTTGTGATTGGCATTGAAATGTTACGTTTCTTCGCCTCTTCATAAACAACTTTACATGCAAATACACCTTCTACAGTCTTCTTATTTTCTTCCCAGAACTTCTTTGCACCTTTATCTAGACCAATCTGATAACCAGCCATAAAATTACGAGAATGACGTGATGTACAAGTAACAATCAAATCACCAACACCATCAAGACCTAAGTAAGTTTCTTGTTTACCACCTAAAGCAACACCATAACGAGTCATCTCCGCAAGGCCACGTGTCATAAGACCTGCTCTTGCGTTATCACCCTGTCCACTACCTTCTAAGATACCACTAGCAATTGCCATAACATTCTTAATCGCAACACCAATTTCTGCACCGATTACGTCAGAGTTACGATATACACGGAAGTATTGGTTGGAGAATAAGTGCTGTACTGTCTTAGCAGCTTCCTCATTATCACTTACCGCATTTACAGAAGTCATCAAGCGCTGAATGACTTCCTCAGCGTGAGATGGACCAATCAAGGATACGATAGCTGCACACTTTTCAGCTGGTACAATCTTAGAAATCACAACACTTAAACGCTCATGTGTAACTGGATGGAAGCCCTTTGCAACATTGATAATGATTGCTGGTTTTGTTAGATGTTGACTAGCTTTAGTAAGTACTTCCTCAAGTGCCATTGTTGGAACAGCAGCCAATACGACATCTGCATCTGCAACTACAGATAAATCTGTACTTGCATGAATATCATGGTTAATTTCTATATCAAAAAACTTTGTATTGTGATGATTGACTTCAATATCTTCAACTTCACGTGGATCAATACCCCACATAATTACTTCTTGTTTGTTATCAGCTAAAACCTGAGCTAGGGCTGTACCCCAGCTACCTGTTCCTAGAACACATATTTTCATTCAGATACCTTCTTTCTAACAACAATACGAATTGGTGTACCACTAAAATCAAATGCTTGACGTAA
>CALBKL010000113.1 GCA_937895985.1 uncultured Solobacterium sp. | reverse complement strand
AGTTTATATGGTCCAAAGCAAATTCTCTCGAAGTTAAAACAACGTGGTGTAAAAGAGAATTGTATCCTTGCATGCATGGAACAATCTAAACTCAACGAATATGAATTTGCATTAGCATATGCCACAAAGGTTTTAAGACAAAGTCAGAAGTCATCAGTCATAAAAACGAAGAATACGATTCGTAATAAACTGATGACAAGAGGGTATTCTAACAGCACAATCGAAAATATTGTCTCAGAGTTAGATTATTCTGCTAATCAAAAAAATGAAGATGTACTATTAGAGAAGCTAGTGCGTAAAGCTATGAAACGGTATGAAAGAAAATATTGTGGATATGATTTGAAGACACGCATCTTTCGATATTGCTTAACACAAGGATTTCATAGCGAAGATATTAATACGGTGATGGATAGAATGGAGTGGAGTCATGACGAAGATAAATGAATTTGAAGTAGGCAAGAGATATGTTTTGCCACTATTAATAAAAGATGTAAAGAATGGCACAACGAATAAAGGTGCTCAATATCTATCTCTTGTTGTACAGGATAGTTCGGGTACTATTGATGGGAAGTTTTGGGATGTTAAACAAGAAGATAAAGATATTGTACATGTTGGTTTAGTTCAAGAAGTTAGTTTTGAAGTATTGGACTATAATCATAACTTACAGATACGTATCAATCGTATTCAACCGCTAGATCAATCAACATTGAATATGAGTGACTTTGTAATTTCGAGTACACAAAGTGAAGAAGAACGTAGTCATAAGCTTCATGAAATTTTAGATTCCATTCAGAATGAAGTTTATCGTAAGTTAGTAAAGGGAATGTTAATCCATTCTGGAAGAAAGTTTATTGAATATCCAGCAGCTTCGCAAATTCATCATAACTATTTAGGAGGTCTCAGTGAGCATTCTATTAGTATGGTTGAAGTGTGCCAGATGCTATGTAAACACTACCCACAATTAGACTATGATTTACTTGTTTCTGGGGCATTAATACATGATATTGGTAAGACAGCAGAGATGAGTGGAGCGATTGCGACGGAATATACATTAGAAGGAAAACTAGAAGGACATATTTCTATTGCGAATGGTTGGTTAACAGAAGTTGCCGCAAAGGAACATCTAGAAGATTGTGAAGAGACAATCATGTTACATCATATGATTCTTTCACATCATGGAAAGATGGAGTTTGGATCGCCAGTATTACCTAAACTACAAGAAGCTGAAGTTTTATATTTGGTAGATAATTTAGATGCACGTTTGAATATGTTAAGTCAGGCTTTCTCATCAATCAAGCC
>CALBKL010000112.1 GCA_937895985.1 uncultured Solobacterium sp. | reverse complement strand
CTGAAGATGGTGATCGTATTTTACTTGTAGGTCATGGCATGTATCAAATCTGTACCATGAAGTACCTATTAGGTGTTGATATTGATGCACTACATCAAGAGTGTATTACGGCAGGTCGCAGTATGATTCCAAATGGTGGAATCATGGTATTTACATACGAAGATGGTGAATATCAAATTCAACAGGTTCCAGTAGAGCCAAAGAACTTCGTATACAAGATGGAAGAAAAGACAGTAAATCTTTACTATGTAAGACATGGAGAGACACTGTTTAATCACTATAACCGTATGCAGGGAAGAAGTGATAGCCCACTTACTGCACAGGGAATTGAACAAGTGAAGTTATCTGGTAAAGCATTACATCATGTAGATTTTGCGTTTGCGTATTGTTCAACTGCAGAAAGAGCGCGTGATACTGCAGCGTATATCTTAGAGCCACATGATATTACAGCGATACCAAATCAAGATTTAAGAGAAATCAACTTTGGAACTTATGAAGCTAGAGTACGAGACGCTATCATGGATGAATTGTATGAACGTTTTAATCCACGTGTTGATTTCAGTGATGTCGGTGGGGAAAGCGAAGAACAGGTCGTTGAACGGATTGATCGAATTTTAAAACTTGTAGTATCACGAGCAAAAGATGGTGAGAATGTATTACTTGTAGCACATGGCTCACTCTATATGACATTACTCAAGCATTTATTTAATATCTATCGTGCAGATTTAACTGAACAAAAGAAGGCAGAAGGAAAACACATCATACCAAATGGTGGGATTGCGAAGTTTACGTTTAGTCATGGCACATATCACTTAGACCAACTCATGATAACACCAGAAGAATTCATGGAGGTGAAATAGTAAATGGGATTATTTGGTATCTTTCATCCAACGGACATCAATGAAGAACTAAAAAACATGAAGACGATTCCTGGTGCAGTATTGCTGGATGTCCGCGAAGAAGATGAATATGAAGAAGAACATATTCCTGATAGTGTAAATATTCCACTCTCTGAGTTTGACCAAATTGAAAACATGCATTATCAAAAAGACACACCACTATTTGTGTATTGCCATAGTGGTAGAAGATCTGGTGTGGCTGTCTTACGGTTAAGAGAATTAGGCTATACAAATGCCAAGAACATTGG
>CALBKL010000111.1 GCA_937895985.1 uncultured Solobacterium sp. | reverse complement strand
AAAATCAATAATCAGTACTGTTTTTCAGTTCGTTATAAACGACCTGTAAAGGCAGTCCCATAATAGCATAATAATCACCATGAATTTCTTTGATGTATCTACCGCCAAATCCTTGGATTGCATAGGCACCTGCTTTATCGACAGTTTCTCCTGTATGAATATAATCCCAAATTTCTTCATCACTCATATGTGCAAAATAAACATCCGCAACACTTGCATATGTAAAACACTTCTTCTCACTGATGATACATAGACTTGTTAGTACTTGGCTCTTGTGATTTTGAAGTTTCTTCAACATCCTAAACGCATCCTCATCATTTTCGGGTTTTCCCATAACTTGATTATCACATAAAACTAAAGTATCACTACCAATCACGATAGAATCTGGATGTCTTTCTAAAACTGTCTTTGCTTTGCGATAAGATAAATTCTTACTTTCTTCAATAAGATCTGCCTGTAAATCAATTGACTCATCAATATCTGCTGGATCACAGATGAATGAAAATCCAGTTTTCTCTAATAACTCTTTTCTTCGTGGGCTTTGTGAAGCTAGTACTAGTTCTCTCATAGACAACCTCTTTCTTTACTATTTTATGAAAAATTAGGAATTAATGAAAGTGCTTACGTGATATAATTATCAGAGGAATAAAAATTGAAAGGGATTAAGAATGAAGAAGCCTACATTAGTTATTTTGGCTGCCGGAATGGGTAGCCGCTATGGTGGAATGAAACAGATTGATGGAGTCGGAAGCCATGGTGAACCAATCATAGAATTTTCTATCTATGACGCAAAAGAAGCAGGATTTGAGGATGTTGTTCTAATCATCCGTCGCGAACATGAACAAGCATTCCATGCTGCATTAACAGACCGCGTATCTAAGGGAATGAACGTGAAGTTTGCATACCAGGATATTAACAATGTCCCATCTGATATTACAGTACCTGAAGGACGTGAAAAGCCATGGGGAACTACACATGCATTACTTTCATGCAAAGGTGTTGTTGATGGACCATTTGCGATTATCAACGCAGATGACTTCTATGGTAAAGATGCATATAAAGTTATTTATAACTTCCTAACAACAGAAGTAAGTGATGACCATTACGCAATGGTTGGTTATGCCGCAAATAACACACTTACAGACCATGGAACAGTGACACGTGGTGTATGCCAACAAGACGAAAACGGTAACCTCACAAGCATTGTCGAAGTACAGAAGATTGCTCGTAAGGATGGCAAGGTTGTTTATGATGACAACGGAACTTGGAAAGAAATGGATCCTAATGCATTAGTATCTATGAACTTCTGGGGATTTACACCTAAGGTATTTGACGACATGGAAGTATACTTTGATGAATTCATTCATGCAAATCTAGAATCTAATCCAATGAAGTGTGAATATGTTATTCCTACAACAGTTGGTCAGATGGTTAAAGATGGTAAGTGTACTGTTAAAGTACTTTCCTCTAAGGATCAATGGTTCGGTGTAACATATCAAGAAGATAAACCACTTGTAGTTGAAAAGATTGCAGAAATGAAAGAAGCTGGAATCTATCCAGATATTCTATGGAAATAAATTGAAGCCCTTGTGTGATTGCACAAGAGCTTTTCTTTTACATATATTTTCTTAAGAAGCGCAGAACATTGCGATATGCAATATCTTTGATTTCTTCACTTGTAAATCCTACACGCTGCAATGCTTTGATGAAATTCTGTGCCTGAGAAGGACCATACATATTATGTTCCTCGCCATCGTTATAATACTCACCGAAGTCAAACCCACAAGCAACATGTTTTACTCCAACAAGATCAGCTACATACCTTGCATGTTTTGCTAGATGTATTGCATCTTGTTTTTGTTGTTCTGTATGAATAAATGAACAACATGCATTCATACCAATCAATCCATCTTTACTTGCAATTGCACGAATTTGTTGATCTGTTAAATTTCTTTCCACAAAGCAACGGCCCTTCGCATTCGAATGTGTCGCTATGATTGGTTGGGTTGAACAGGAAAGAATATCCCAGAATGTTTTCTCATTAGCATGAGATACATCCACAATCATATGTAGTTCATTCATCTTTGTGATTGCTTGTTTACCAAGTTCTGTTAAGCCTCTTGTAGGATCTCCAGAATTACCTGTCGCAAGAGCGTTTTGATCATTCCAACAAAGAGAGCCAATACGATTACCCATATCATATAACCACTGAATTTTCTCTTCGACATCGTCGTGGATACCGCACATTCCTTCAATCGTCATTAAGAATGCTGTTTCTTGTTGTTCATCATCTAAATCCTCCTTGGTATAGATAACTTTATGACCAGAGGCAGTAATATCATTCTTTACTTTTGTGACAACGTCTTGCATTTCTTTCCAGCTTTCCGTTCCCACAAAGAAACTTGCAGCAGAAGTATATGCAATCTGCCCTTGTTTAAAACGAGTATTCCAATCTTTCTTGAGAATAGATGTTTTGCCATCTGTGTAGAAAGGTTTGATTGCTTCTGCTAAATCCGCATGTAAATCAAAGATTTTCATATTCACTCCCCTTATTGATATCATATAAAATCTTCATTCCCTTATACGCAATATCCGCATCATATGCGTCTATCTCATCGGTCTCATTTGCGATAATCTTACCAAGACCTCCAGTTGCTATAACCATACATGATGAATCATTCAGTTCCTTCTTCATTGTTTTAATAATGTATTCAACTGAACCAATATATCCATATACAACACCTGCTTGCATGCCTTCAATTGTATTTGTTCCAAGAACTGATTTTGGTTTCACAATTTCAATCTCTGGTAATTTAGCAGTCATAGAAGTTAACGCATTGAGACTAATACCTAATCCCGGCTGAATCACAACATATCGGAAAACTCCATTTTGATCTATATAGTCGTATGTTGTTGCAGTACCAAAGTCTACGATAATGCATGAACGATGAAATGTATTCCATGCATAGGTTGTATTGACAATACGATCTGCACCAATTGATCTAGGGGCCTCAGTATCCAGTTTAATATCCATCTGCATATCATTATTTACAATCATTGGTTTCTGATGTAAATATTTAATCACTGCAGAAGTTAAGGAATACATCAGTTTTGGTACAACAGAAGAAATGATAATACCTGTTATATCTGATGCTTTTAATTCTAAAGTATTTAAGAATGTTGTGATGAAGAAACCGTACTCATCACTGGTACGTGTTGTTTGTGTCATAAGTCGATAACGACCAATGATATTCTCTCCATCAAGAATTCCCATGGAAATATTTGTATTCCCAACATCAATTGTTAGTAGCATAGTTATCCTCACTTCTTTAGGCAATGACGCAGTATTTCTTTTGCTGTTTCATCTTTGGATAATAATCCTAAATCCTCTACACTTATCGGTGAGATGATTTTTACAATATTTGTATCAACACCAAAACCTGCACCAGGTTCACGAATACTATTTGCGATAATATAATCCGCATTCTTTTCTTGTAGTTTCTTTGCGGCATTTTCTAATAAATTTTCTGTTTCCATTGCAAAGCCAATTACAACCTGATTTTCGCGTTTCTTCTTTCCAATTGTGAGAAGAATATCCTGTGTGCGTTTTAGAGTGATGGACAAATCACCATCTGCTTTTTTAATCTTGTGATCTGCTTTTTCAAGCGGCGTATAATCTGCAACTGCAGCAGACATAATTACAACATCTGCCTTTTCAAAGTTATTGACAACACAATTTGCCATATCCTCTGCACTTATAACATTTATAACTTCAACTCCATAAGGCTGTGGTAAATTCGACTTACCAGAAATTAATGTTACCATGGCACCTGCATTACGTGCTTCTTTTGCCAAAGCATAGCCCATCTTTCCAGTTGAATGATTTGTGATATAACGCACAGGATCGATTTCTTCTTGGGTAGCACCTGCAGTAATTACAACATGTCTTCCATTTAGATAACGGTCTGTCTCGACAATAGACGCAATCGCATCTTCAATTTCTTCTGGTTCAGGTAAGCGTCCTTTACCTACATCCCCACATGCTAGATACCCTGCACCACTACACATAATATGCATGCCATATTTTTTACATGTCGCAATATTGTCCTGTGTAATTGGATTATTTAACATATTTGTATTCATTGCAGGAACAATTAACTTTGGACATGTCGAAGCTAAGAATGTAGTCGTTAACATATCATCCGCTAAGCCATATGCAATCTTCGCAATAATATTTGCAGTAGCTGGTGCCACGACAAATAAATCAGCCTTCTTTGCAAGTGATACATGATGAACATCTGGTGTATAGTCCACCGTAAACATATCTGTAATGACCTTTTGATTACTTAGTGTTTGAAACGTCAAAGGTGTTACAAACTTCTCCGCTTCCTTTGTCATAATGACATGCACTTCATTTCCTTGTTTTTTTAACGAGGAAACTAACTGGCAAATTTTATATGCAGCAATCCCTGCTGTCACTCCCACAACAATGCACTTATTTTTCATATACTGTACCTTCTTGTAAACATTATAACACGCAAAATATGCTAATATTAGTGGCAGAGGTAAATGAAATATGACGAATTCACAAACGTTTTTAGTAGTATCCGATATTCACGGTGCTCTTTCAGGTGCTAAAGCAATGGAAGAGGCCTTCTCATATCATCACGCAGATAAAATTCTTTGTCTAGGAGATGTTTTATATCACGGTCCAAGAAATGACTTACCAAGCGACTATGCTCCAAAAGAAGTCACTTCAATCATGAATGCATTCAAAGATAAGATTATTGCAGTACGTGGTAACTGTGATGCGGAAGTAGACCAGATGGTACTTAACTTTCCAATTACTGCTGACTACAATATCCTTTTCCATGGAGCACATCAAATCTTTATGTCACACGGCCATGTATATGGTCCAAATAATCTACCTACCCTAAGTGTGGGAGATAGTTTCCTTTCAGGTCACACGCATATTCCAACTGCTTATGAAAAAGATGGCATCTTACTTTTAAACCCAGGATCCATCTCTTTACCAAAAGAAAACCATCCAAGAACATATGCCATTATCAACGAAGATGGATTTATAGTTTACACACTAGATCATAAACAATACATGCATACAGATTGGCTTTAAATCATGTATAATAGAGAAAAGAAAGTTGAGGGTTAATCATGTCTACACCACATAACAGTGCCGAAAAGGGCCAGTTCGCAAAAACAGTCTTAATGCCAGGTGATCCACTTCGTGCGAAGTTCATCGCTGAAACATTCTTGGAGAATCCAGTACTAGTTAATAATGTACGTGGCGTTCAAGGATACACAGGAACTTGGAAAGGCAAACCAGTATCCGTTATGGCATCAGGAATGGGAATGCCATCAATCGGTATCTATTCTTACGAATTATTTACAGAATATGATGTTGAAAATATTATTCGTATCGGTTCTGCTGGTGCATACCAACCAGAATTAAAATTATTTGATGTAATTCTAGCAGATGCAGCTTATTCCGAATCTTCATTCGCAAAAGAACAGTGCGGAAATACAAGCGATACAATTAAGCCATCTGCAGAATTAAATGAAAAGATTAAAAAGGCTGCAGAAAATCTTGGAATGAAGATTACAGAAGGTTTGATTCATTCATCTGATGTATTCTATCGCGAAAAGAATGTTACTTACCTACCAAAGGTTATGAACGAACTACATTGCTTAGCTGTTGAAATGGAGAGTTTTGCTCTATTCTCAAACGCAAATGTATTAGGAAAGAACGCAGCTTGCTTGTTAACAGTTTCTGATAGTTTTGTATCACCAGAGATTACTACTGCTGAACAACGTCAAACAGCCTTCACAGATATGATGAAGATTGCATTAGACGCTGCCATCGCTGACTAAACCAAAAAAGTGGACCACTGGTTCACTTTTTTATTGTGCTGTTCAATATCTCTTCATCGTTTGGAAACTCTTCTAGGAATGTATCCATCACAATTTTGCACAAATTCGAAACTTCTTTTGTATATCCTAGTCGCTTTGGCAAGCGCACAAAGATATTTATAATTTCATCCGCAACATTCCCAACAACCACACGTTCATCACGTTTTCCCATACCAAAGAAATAGGATTTTGAATGATTCTTTTTACTTAAGCGAATATATGTTCTAGCCAGATGTTTCCATTCTGCAGTTAGATACTCAGATTGTTTTGTGTTAATTGCTAGTTCTTGTAGGAATTGTTGATATTCCTGTTTTTTCTTTGCGAGCATAAAACTACCAAACTTTTCATCTGCCATCACTTTCATCATTAAGCATGCATGCATAAAGTGATCTGCTGGCTTTCTAAGCTTCGCATTTCCGTAACGCATCGTCAATACTTCTAGCATCTCTTGCGCATCTTTATCTTCTTCGTGATTTACTAAGTACTCATGGACTAATGTATATCGTTTGTAACTATCTTCTAAAGAATAGTATTTTTCTTTTAATTCGCTCATTTCCATATCTGCATTATAACTGAGAAATCACATATAAAAAAGCGGAAGCTAGTAGCTTCCGCAGATTGCATTACTTCTTTTGAACGTACTTTAAGCAGTCCAATGTTACCGCAGCTAAGATGATGAGACCTTCGAATACGAACTGAAGGTTTGTATCAATACCTAAGATTGTTAATGAGTATGTTAACGCTGTAAAGATTGTTACACCAACAACAACACCAGAAATCTTACCGATACCACCAGAGAAGGATACACCACCTACTACGCAGGCAGCGATAGCGTCCATATCCCAACCCTGTCCATACGCAGCAGAACCAGAACCTACCATACGGTTACATTCTAGCCATGCGCCAAAACCGTATAGTACACCAGCCATAGCAAATGCCATGATTGTTACTTTGAATACATCGATACCTGATACAGCAGCAGCTTCTGGATTTCCACCTACTGCATATAGGTTCTTTCCAAATGTTGTTTTATTCCAGATAAACCACACAACAATAACAGCTGTAGCAGCCCATAAGATGATTGTTGGGAAGTTACCAATCTTAGGAATAATCATCGCTGGAATATCATTTTCGATAGCACCGAAGGACACACCCTTTGTCGCATATGTAACCATACCGAAGATAATTAACATGTTGGACATAGAAGAAATAAATGGGTGCATCTTATACTTTGCCTTGAAGAAACCAGCAATGGAAGTAAAGATTGTACATAAGATAATACACACAAGCAATGCCAATACTGCTTTTGCACCAACTGGAAGGCTTGTGAAGTCAAATACTTTACCAAACACCGCACCAGTGTTGATGCCCTTGTGCATGATAATTGTTGAAGCTACCATACCCATACCCACCATACGTCCAATGGATAAGTCAGTACCTGCAAGCATTATCACGCCAGCTACACCTAATGCCAAGAACATTCTTGGAGATGCCTGCTGTAAGATATTTAAAATGTTATTAACTGTAAATAAAGGAGTCTTCTTGATAACTGGAGTAACGATACCTAAGCCAATAAAAACAAGAATAATGACTAGATATAGACCATTACGTAATAACCAATCCTTGCGGTTGAATGTATATAGGTAATGTTCAATCTTCTGCGCCTGTGTTTCAGCAAAACTGAACTTAGACATCTTCAATAGGTCGACTAAATGGTAACGTTGAATAAACGCTTCATGTTTACGATCCTTAATTGCCTGTAATTCTTTTTGATATATTAGTTTTGCATCAAAGACTTTGTTTTTATATACATAGTTTTCATCTTTGATTTCTTGTTTTGTATCAGCGTCATTACCAGTAATCTTAGAAAGATTCTGTGCATGAACATTCTTTAGTTCAGCTAAAAGATCGCTATATCTCTTTGCGGCAAGAGTTTTTTCAGCAGCGCAACTTGCGACAACCTTTGAATAGTATTCCTTTTCAAAATGTTGATTTAAATAAGTAACGCCTTCATTGATTAACTTATCTACAACTGGCTTATTTGCTTTTTCAACTTGTTGAGCAGCCTCTAATTCTTTCTTAGCCTCAGCAATACGGTTTTCTTTTTCACCCTTTGATAAGCTCTTATCATTCTTTGTCATCTGAATTACATTCAATAGCTCAACAGTTTTATCTGTTCCATCTTTACGTAATTCATCAATTTGTGCTTGAATCTTACCTACGTGGTCCGTAATTGGTTTTAGTAGGCTTTCTTCCTGATCAACAGAGAGAATCTCTGCCCCTAATTTTTCGTTATTTTGACTCATGTCTAACCCCTCCGATTACAAATACATTGCGCTGAGTCTCAGGAGTTCTTCCTGATTTGTCTCTTTTGTATTAACGATTCCAGCAAGACGTCCATTGGACATAACACCGATTCGATTTGTGATACCGAGAATCTCTGGCATTTCAGATGAACATACAATAATTGTCTTACCCATCTTCGCCATCTTGATAATTAAATCATAAATCTCGTATTTTGCACCAACGTCAATACCACGAGTTGGCTCATCCATCATAAATACCTTTGGATTTCTTTCTAACCACTTACCGAAGATGATCTTCTGTTGGTTACCACCAGATAGTGATGTAATTGCATCATCTGGTCCCATACACTTTGTATGCATTAAGGCAATTTCCTTAACTGTTGCCTTCTTCATCTTCTCATCAGACACAACAATACCATTCTTATAGTGATCCATATTTGCAATACAAGTATTGAAAGTTAAATCACTCTTTAAGAATAATCCGTTAGCCTTTCTTTCTTCGGTAATCATAGCGAATCCATTGTCCATGGCTTCTTTTGCGCTATCGAAGTTCATGAGCTTGCCATTGTAATAAACACGACCTGCGGCTCTTGTACGAACACCAAAGATTGTTTCCATTAACTCTGTACGTCCAGCACCAACTAGACCATACAAACCGAAGATTTCACCTTCCTTAACATCGAAACTTACATCGTCAAGGTATGGTGCAAACTTAGTTGAAAGATCTTTGACAGAAAGAATCGTTTCACCTGGTGTGTTATCAACTGGTGGGAAACGGTTATCAAGAGAACGTCCAACCATCGCCGCAATCAAGTCATTCATATTTGTGTCAGTAACATCTTTTGTCATGATCATCTTACCGTCACGTAATACAGACACCTGATCACATATATCAAAAATTTCATCCATCTTATGAGAAATATAGATAATGGAAATACCCTGACTACGTAGCTTACGCATCATCTGGAATAACTTCTTAACTTCTGGTTCTGTTAATGATGATGTAGGCTCATCCAAAACAATAATCTTGGAATGATACGAAATAGCCTTTGCGATTTCACACATCTGACGAGCAGATACTGACATCGTACGCATTGGCTGTGTCAAATTGACTGTAATACCTAAACTACGGAATAACTCAGAAGCCTCCTTCTTCATTCTTCCTTCATCAACAATACCTAAAGAGTTTACTGGATAACGTCCTAAGAATAGGTTATCAATAACACTACGCTCTAAGCACTGATTAAGTTCTTGGTGAACCATCGCAATACCATTTTCAAGTGCATCTTTTGGACCAGTAAAACTTACTTCTTTTCCATCTAGGAAGATACTTCCTTCATCTTTTTGATATGTACCGAACAAACACTTCATCATTGTAGATTTGCCGGCACCGTTTTCACCCATGAGGCCCATAATTGAGCCGGGTTTCACATCTAAATTGATGTGATCAAGTACTCTGTTTCTGCCGAATGATTTCGACATGCCCTTTATTGACAAGATTAAATTGTCATTTCTTTCTGACATAATTGATTTACCCCTGTTTAACTAAAAATCATAAGCAGTATGGTTAACTACAAACTACTTAGAAAGAGGCTATCAGGTTTTCAAAAGCCTACCTGCTAGCCTCTTAGAAAATCTTACTAAATTACTTTAAGAGTGAAGTATATGATGTAGCGTTGTCTGTCTTAACCATGTTAATAGCATACGCATCATATTGACTTGGGTTTCCTAAACGGTTTGTGATATTAGATTCTGTCTGACCATCACCACCGATATATTCAACATCCAAGTGTAGTAAGTCATCATACTTTTCAAGTAATGGCTGGTATGTTGAGCTTAAGAAGTTGTCTGAAGCGTTATAAATGTTCAACCAAACCTTCTTAGTGTCGCTCTTAACTTCCTTAGATACTGGTTCAAATGTCTTAGTTGCATCCATGAAGTCCTTGTAGTTATCAGCTGTAACAGCAAGGTTTAATGCATAGAATGAACGATCTGCTTCGTTATATACGTAGTCAACGCCTTCTTCAAGAACGTTTCCAGCTTCGTCAGCTTTAGCAATACCTGTCTTGATATCAACACCATCTAAAGCGTTACGTAATACTCTTAATGTTAAGTAAGCCTGAACGTCAGCGTGCTGAGAAATTGTTCCGCCGTAACCTTCAGCGATAGCAGCTACTGCATCACTGTTAGCATCGTAACCGAATGTAGCAACCTTCTTTTCCTTAGCCCATGCTGTGAACATTGACATACCCATACCATCGTTATTGGAGATAACTAAGTCAATTTCATCACCGAATGAAGCTGACCATGTGCCGATAGCGTTACCTGCAGTAGCAGCATCCCATGTAGCACCTGCAGAGTTCTTCATTTCCTGAGAAGCAAGTTCGCGAACCTTGAAGTCGCCAACCTTACCATCCTTAACAACTGTAGCAGAACCATCTGTGTTTGTTCCTGCTGGTGTAGCGTCGATAGCGCCATCCTTTTCAACAGCTGTTCCTAAAGCCTTACGAACACCTCTTGTACGAGCGATAGAGTCGTTGTGACCAACGTCACCGATAGCTAATACATAACCGATAACACCATCACCGTTACGGTCGATGATATCCTTGTGAGCTGCGATATAATCAGCTACCATCTTACCCTGTAATTCTGCACCCTGGTTAGCATCGAAACCTACATAGTAAGTATCCTTGTTGAAGTTCAATGCTTCTTTATCTAACTCACCTGTTGTGCTGTTAGATGGCTGACGGTTGTACCATACTAATGGCTTATCAGCGTTTGAAACTGTTGATTCTGTGTTAGAGCTTCCGCCTGTGCTGCTTGTCTTAGGACCACAACCAACAAGTGATAGTGCTAAAACCGCAGAAGTCATAACCGCAAATAATTTCTTCATAAAAGTTTTTCTTTCCTCCCCTAAATTATTTTGCTTTGAAACTGTGGAAAGCGCTTTCGCGTTTCCGATGAAAAAATAATATCACCATGCAAATTGACCGTCAACGCATATCCTCTTTATAAAATCTTAAGAATTTGATATCTTAATCTTTATTTTTACGTTGTTTGAAAACTATAAAATGTAAAAAAGTGGCTATAGATAGACACTTTTCAAACTATTTAATTTTATGCAATTGTCATTTTT
>CALBKL010000110.1 GCA_937895985.1 uncultured Solobacterium sp. | reverse complement strand
CATACTACTCAACAGCGAAGGATGTTGTGAATCACACAGCTCTTGTAGGACTAAACCTTCTACATGATAAGTTCAGACAGGTTCCAGTTTACAAGGTAAGAGAACTTGTAGAAAACAACGCATGCATTATCGACGTTCGTGAAGCGGATGAGTTTGCAAAGGGACACTTAATCAATGCGGTGAATATCCCAATGTCTCAATTTAGAGAGAGACTCAGTGAAATTCCTACAGATGTTCCTGTATACTTACACTGCCGTTCATCTCAACGTAGTTATAATGTAATCTGTGCATTACAGAAGCTTGGCTATACAAATGTTTACAATATCTCAGGTTCTTATCTAGGTATCAGTTTCTATGAATACTACAGAGATAAGGCAGAAGGTAGAAAGCCAATTGTGACAGAATATAACTTTGCGTAATTAATTACAAATTGTTGAAAAATGTTAAAGAATGGGGTTTCCTCATTCTTTTCATTATGCAAAATGATATAATCTAATGCGCAGAGGTGGTAGCAACATGAAGAAATTTTTATTAAAAATCATAACTGCGATAACAGTACTAACAAGTACTGTTTCTACAGTTGTATATGCGGATGAAGAACAGACAACTAGTGAAAGTTCTATTGTACGTATTTTGTTTACGCATGATTTACATGATCATATTGATTCTTATCGCATAACGAATAACGAAACAAAAGAGCCAGAAACCATTGGTGGATATGCGGCACTAGCAGGAACTATTGCAGCAAATCGCAATGATCATACTGTATTAGTCGATGCAGGTGACTTCTCAATGGGTACATTTTACAACGCTTTATTTGAAAAGAGCGCACCTGATTTATCGCTATTAGGAATGATGGGTTATGATGCGACAACACTTGGAAACCATGAATTCGATTATGGTGTTGCCTCTCTTACAAAGATGATTGAAAATTCTACCAATACACCTCCAATTCTCTGCAGTAACCTTACATTTGGTGAGGACGAAGAATCACAGGCACTAAAGAAAGCCTGGCAAGAACATGGTGGTAAAGAGTATACAATCATTGAACGTGGTGGATATAAGATTGGTTTATTTGGTGTAATGGGTGAAGATAGTGTCTATTACACAGCTGCTGGCAATAATACTTTCCCTGATCGTATTGAAGTAGCCAAGCACATAGTACAGAAACTCAAAGAAGAAGGTGCACAAGTTATTGTTTGTCTTTCACACAGTGGTACCAATAAAGATGCTAGTAAGTCAGAAGACGAAATCCTTGCGGATAAAGTAGACGGTATTGATGTGATTGTTAGTGGTCATACACATACTGTATTAACAGAACCAATTCATAAGAATAAAACATGGATTGTGTCTGCAGGTAGTTTTGGTAAGTATCTTGGCTTATTAGATATCAATGCTGAGACAAAAGAAAAAGTGGATTATCAGCTGATTCCTATCACTGCAGAAAGTCCAGTTGATGAAACGATCAACGCAAAGATTCAAGAGTATAAAGCAGATGTAAATGAGAATTACCTGAAGCAGTATGGATATTCAATGGACCAATCCATTGGCTATACAAACTTTCCACTTACGGATGTGTATGAAGATTATTCCGCCTTTACAGGGAACTCTATGGCAGACCTGATTACAGATGCGTATGTATATGCAAGCAAGTTAACAACCAAAGATACTTCATTTACGATAGGATTGACCGCAAAGGGAATTATTCGCTCTGGACTTGTGAAGGGTGATATCACAGTTGGGGAAGTATACGATGCGGTAAACCTCGGTAAAGGAAATGATGGATTACTTGGATATCCACTGATTCGCGTATATATGAAGGGTTCTGACTTAATCAAAGTTGCGGAGTTAGACCGTAGTGTAGGCAAGGATATGATGGTGGATGGACAGCTATTCTTTAGTGGCATGCAGTATCATTACTCCGATTATCGCTTTATCCTAAACCATGTAATTGATGCAGAGATTCGCACGAATGCAGGTTTCTATATTCCAGTAGAAAAAGACAAGTTATATCCAGTGGTAACAAATTTGTATATTGCAAATATGTTACCATCGGTAGGAAAGAAAACATTCAATCAATTAGACATTCATACGTACGATGCTTCTGGTCATGAAATTACAGATTTTAGTGATATGATTTTATACAATGCGGATGGAACTGAACTAAAAGAATGGCAAGCAATCACACGCTATATCTTAGATATGGATAAAGTAAATGGAGTATCTGAGATGAAAGCACAATACCAAACTGCAAGAGCACAGAAGATTAAGGATAAGCATTTCAGCTTTATTCGCTTCTTCCAAAATACATCGGCTTTTGGATATCGCGTCTATCTAGCAATCATTATCGCAATCGCAACGTTGCTGGGAATTATCAAGTTCATTACATATTTGATTCGCAGACAGCGTGAGAAAAAAATGAATATAAATTAAAATACAACGTGGTATACTAAATCTATACGACAGAAGGGGAATGACATGAGCGAAAATAATAC
>CALBKL010000109.1 GCA_937895985.1 uncultured Solobacterium sp. | reverse complement strand
GATGAATATTGATAATACGATTTGGATATGCACGAATGATTGTCTCATCCAAAATCGAAAGGTATCCTGCTAATACAATCATATCAATTTGGTATATTTGTAACTGTTTTAATAGTGCAATCGAAAATTCTTCTTGTGTTACATAATCACGCTTTGTGATAACACACTGATTGATTCCTGCTTGTTTAGCACGTTGTAATGCATAGACATCTGGTTTCGATGAAATGACTAGTTTAATCTTACCATGCTGTAATACATTCCCTTGTGCATCAATCAATGCTTGTAGGTTTGTGCCACCACCTGAAACAAGTACTGCAATATTAATCATTCGTGGATAACGACCGAATGATCGCCCTCTTCCATGACTCCAATTTGGTATGCGTCTACACCATTCTGTTTTAGGATTGATATTGTCTTTTCAACATCTTCTGGGGATACAATCACTACCATACCAATTCCCATATTGAAGGTATTAAACATATCATGTTCTGGAATATTTCCTTTTTCTTGTAATAAGTTAAAGATCGGCAAGATTGGCCAACTACCCTTTGTAATACTCGCGTTTAGTGTTTCGTTATATGCGCGTGGTAAGTTTTCATAGAAGCCTCCACCTGTGATATGCGCAATCGATTTCACATTCACTTCTTTTAAAACATGCAGTACAGGTTTTACATATAGTCTTGTTGGTGTTAACAATGTTTCACCTAGAGGTTTCCCCAATACATCTGCGTAATCTTGTAATGTAGTACCTGCATCAATATCAAAAACTTTTCGAACAAGAGAGAAACCATTGGAATGTACTCCACTAGATGCTAAACCAATCATAACATCTCCTGCTTTCACATTATTTTTATCAAGGATCTTTTCTTCGTCTACGATCCCAACTGTAAAACCCGCAAGATCGTATTCATCTTCTGGGTAGAATCCTGGCATCTCAGCCGTCTCTCCACCAATGAGTGCACAGCCACTTTCGACGCAACCATCTGCGACTCCCTTTACAATCTCTGCTATCTTTTCAGGATTATTTTTTCCACATGCAATATAGTCTAAGAAGAAGAGTGGTTGCGCACCCGCGCATACAACATCATTGACACACATCGCAACACAATCAATACCGACTGTATCATGTTTATCTAATAACATCGCAAGCTTTAGCTTTGTGCCAACACCATCTGTACCAGATA
>CALBKL010000108.1 GCA_937895985.1 uncultured Solobacterium sp. | reverse complement strand
CATCATCATTGGATACAATTGCCAAGATTAGTTTCATAAGAGCCTCCTATTGTTACCCCTATTTTATCATGATTCACTGTGAAAATGAGATGAATTATACATTGAAACGGAAGAAGACAACATCTCCATCCTTCATTAAGTACTCTTTACCCTCTAAGCGCATCTTACCATGTTCCTTAACAGATTGTTCTGTACGATATTCCATTAAGTCTTCATAGCTATAGATTTCCGCACGAATAAATCCCTTTTCAAAGTCTGTGTGGATAACACCTGCACATTGTGGTGCTTTCATACCTTCGTGGAAAGTCCATGCGCGGCACTCTGGTTCACCAACCGTGAAGAATGTTCTTAGACCTAACAAGTGATAAGCAGCACGAATAATCTTATCTAAACCAGATTGCGCAATTCCTAGGTCCTGCATGAATGCAATCTTCTCTTCTTTATCAAGACTAGAAAGTTCTTCTTCCATCTTTGCACAGATAGCAATACATTCACTACCTTCATTTGCCGCAAATGCTTTTACCTTTTGGTAGTATGCATTACTTTCAGGATCACCGATTTCTTCATCACTCATATTCGCAACATAGATAACTGGCTTCGATGTAAGTAAACCATAGTTCTTTAAAACCTCGCGGTCAGAATCTTCTAAGTCACCTAGACGTACTGGTGTTCCTGCCTCTAATAACTTTTCAAACTTCTGCAATGATGTATATTCAGCTACCGCATCTTTATCCTTGGATGTCTGTGCCTTTTTAGCAACCTTACTAATACGATTCTGGACTGTATCCAAATCACTTAAGCAAAGCTCTAAGTTAATTTCTTCAATATCACGAATTGGGTCAACAGAACCTTCTACATGCTCGATATTACTATCATCAAAACATCTTACAACGTGAACGATTGCGTCTGTCTCACGAATATTCGCTAAGAATTGGTTTCCTAAACCTTCACCCTTTGATGCACCTTTCACAAGACCTGCGATATCTGTAAATTCGAATGTTGTGTAGATTGTCTTCTTTGGATGGAAGAGTTCTACGAAGTCATCCATTCTCTTATCAGGAACCTCTACCACACCAACGTTTGGATTGATGGTTGCGAATGGATAGTTCTCCGCTAGGACCTGGCTGTTTGTAATTGCATTAAACAAAGTTGATTTACCAACATTTGGTAGGCCAACGATACCTGCTGTTAATGACATATATGAAATCCTCTTTTCTTTCCTCTTATTCCTGTGGTGCTTTTTCAATAATCTTCTTTAGCTTACGCTCAAATTCATGTCTTGGAAACATCACGACCGCACCACAACCTAAACACTTGATTTTAATATCCGCACCCATACGAATGACTTTCCAATACTTGGACTTCTTGCATGGATGTTCCTTTTTCATTTCAACTGTATCATTTAGATTAAAATCACTAATCATAGTCCCTGCCTCTTTTCATACGCAGTAATTGTATTTTGCAATAACATGCAAATAGTCATCGGACCAACACCCTTTGGTACAGGTGTAATCGCACCTGCCTTAGGAGCTACAGATTCAAAATCTACATCACCGCATAAATGACCATCAACACTATTTACACCAACATCGATGACATACGCACCTTCTTTAACATATTGAGCATCAATCATCTTTGGCTTACCCACTGCAACAATCAAGATATCTGCTAAGTTGGTAAGCTCTTTTAAGTTTGCTGTATGGGAGTGACAGATTGTGACTGTCGCATTGGCATTTTGTAATAGACGAGCAACTGGTGTTCCTACTAATTTAGAACGGCCAATCACCACCGCATGTTTACCCTTTGGATTACATCCCATACGCTTGAGAAGCTCCATGATACCGAGTGGTGTACATGGCACAAAGGATGGCTGATTCATAAAGAATCTTCCAAAGTTCAATGGGTGTAGTCCATCCACATCCTTTTGTGGGTCAATACACGCAATCGCTCTATCTTCATTAAAGCCTTCTGGTAATGGCAACTGAACGAGAATACCATCCACAGCATCATCCGTAGAACAATCACAGATTGTCTTCTCTAGTTCCTCTTGAGAGATAGAAGAAGATAAACGAATGGTATTAGTTTTAATTCCAACTGCTGCACACGCCTTCTCTTTTCCACGTACATAAGACTCAGACGCCGGATTATCTCCTACAAGGATAACCGCAAGACATGGCGTTCTCATACCTGCAGATACCCAAGTCTCAACCTTTGAACGCATATTTTCTTTTAGTTCGGCAGATAATTCACTACCATAGATAATTTTTGTCATTTTAAATCCTCCGAATCCAGCCATATTGTGATAGGGCCATCGTTGAGCAGTTCAACTTTCATATCTGCCGCAAAGATACCCTCTTCCACTTGTAGACCATAACGTCTTAATACTTCATTGAAGTACAGATACATCGCTTTGGCATGCTCAGGCTTTCCAGCCCCATCAAAACTTGGGCGATTACCCTTTTTGCAGTTTGCGAATAACGTAAACTGTGAAATTGATAGAATCGCACCTCCTACTTGTTGTAATGCTAGATTCATCTTTCCATTTTCATCATCAAAAATACGCATTTTGGCAATCTTATCTGCCATTTTTTCTACAACTGCTTCCGTGTCATCATCCTTGATTCCAACCAACAATAGGAAACCTTGTTCAATTTTCCCATTTACTACGCCATCAATGGTAACACTTGCATGTTTTACTCTTTGAATTACTGTTCTCATATCGATAAAAATTATATCAGATATTGTAATAATGTTGCCGCATAATCACAAAAGAGCATATATTTTCTCTTATATGCTCCTATAAATAATCAAAATTTATCCACTGATACAGTTATTACTAAATTTTAGAAACTATGGTTTCGTCTTTCCCATTCCATAATTCATATGTCACATCCGCAAAAGGAATATATTCTCTATCATGTGTAACGCTAATAATTGTCTTTCCATCTTTTGATAGTTCTTTGAAATACGATAAAATCAACTGCGTATTTTCATGATCTACATTTGACGTAATTTCATCCAATAAATATATCTCTACATTTCTCAATAACGCTCTTGCGATACACAAACGCTGTTTCTGTCCAGTAGACATAATTTTACCTGCTTCATAAATATCAGTATCCAAAGCATCATCCAACGAGGAAACATAGTCTTTCATATTCACTGTTTTTAATACTTCCCAAATCATTTCATCTGTAATTGTATCGCTACTAACCATTAAATTACTGCGAATACTACCTGGGAATAAAGAAGGTGATTGTGATAAATAAGCTACCTTACTTCTTAAATCATGATTATCAATATCCTTCAGTGATATATCATCAACCATGATTTTCCCTTCATACTCTGTATAGAACTTTTCTATCAGTTTTAGGATTGTACTTTTTCCGACACCACTTTCACCCAATATGACAGTCCATTTATGCGCCTGTAATTCTAGTGTCAAATTTTTTAGGACAGGTGTATTCGTATATTGAAAATTCACTTTATGAAAATGAATTGCTTGTTTAAGTGAAAATGGATGCTGATTTGTAGAGATATCAGAATCTAATTCAAATAATTCTTTTGTCTTTGTAAATTCACCTTCAAACTTTCCTTTTTCAACTTCTGTTGAGAATATTGTATGTAAATAGGAATACAACAACTCACAATAGCTTACAACAGAAATAATCGTTCCGACTGTAAGTTTTGTTGTATACATCATAAGTAAAGCAACGATGCCAAATGATAGTCCGGTAAATAGAGAGGTCATAAAACCATTGATCCATACACCTGCTAGAGATTCCATCGACGCTACACTTCCCCAAACAGAAACAATTCCATCATTATTCTTTTTAATCTGATTGATATAAAATGTCTCAAGGTTGTTACTCTTGATATAGTCGATATTCTTAAACATATCTGCTTTTAACTGATTGTTCTTTGCATTCTTTTCAAGAACGTTATTTACTAAACTCTCCAACTTGCTATGAATATATCTAACCGGAATAATACTAAGCGGTAAGAATAATATTTGGAATATTCCTATCACAGGGTGATAAGAACACAAAATTATAAAGATGATGATTGAAGATAGAATTGCACTATAGTAACTAGGAATATCTTTGATATAGAACAATAATAAGTTAGAGAGTTCTCGACCTGATTCCGTCAGTAACTCAATAGAATTATGCGTATCAAAAAAACGGAGTGGTTGATGAATAATCTTTTCCATCAGTTGAATTGCATACTCATTTCCTTTGTTTCTTGCAAATACAATCGTAAAGTAATTAAAAATTGATTTTACACATATATGCAATAGTGGTATTGACACAAATATTAGAATACTAATGATAATTGTATGCATGTTTTTCTGCGGAATGACTGTATCAATAATATATTGCATTAATCTTGGGGATACTAGGCTAATGATTTCTGATAAAACACAAAAGCCAAATGCAACTACTGCATATTTCAACGTGGATTTTTTTATGATCCTTTCTAGTTGTGACATTTCTACCTCTTATTATCTAATTCTTTCATTATCATTATTATATTTTATGTAAGATAATACAACCCAGAAAAAAACATCGTACTTCTTCGTACGATGTTATTCAAGATATGAATTAATAGCTGCGTTCACGATAGATAATAGAATACTTGCGATAATCGCTGTATGGAATCCCATCATATATGAACCGTGTGCAAAACTGAATGCAATGGATAATACTGCTGCGTTGATAATCAGCGAGAAGAACCCAAAGCTGAAGAATGTTAGTGGTAAGAACACCAACTTCATTAATGGTTTTAATGTTGCATTTAAAATTACAAGAATAAATGCCAGGAAGAATAATGTATTGGCATTTCCAATGTACATTGTTCTCATAACACGATCAATCAACCAAAGTGAAGCTACATTCACTAAAATTAAAGTTATAAATCTTTTCATTTCTTGCTCCTTTTCGTTTGCCAATATAGCACGCCTAATGCGATTACAAGTACTAGGATAATCACCGACATAATATCAAGTATACTCATCAGATAACCTCCTTTACCACAAGATTATTTTACCATACTTGCAAATATAGGAATACTAATTATTCCTTGATATGCAGAAGACGAACAGAGTTAATGACACACAAAATTGCAACACCTGTATCCGCAAAGATTGCCATCCACATATTCGCAATACCAAGTGCTCCTAAAATGAGCGCAAGAACTTTAATCGCTATCGCAAGAACAATGTTTTGATTTGCAATACGAATAATTCTCTTAGCCTGTTGAATGGTTGTATCAATCTTGTTTAGATTGTCATCTGTAATAATCACATCCGCTGCTTCGATTGCCGCATCACTGCCAAGTGATCCCATCGCAAAGCCAATATCCGCTGTACGCATAACCGGAACATCGTTAACTCCATCACCCACAAATGCCACAACACCATTCTGTTTAACAGTATTCACGCATGTTATCTTATCTTCTGGTAAACATCCACCATAAATCGAATTGATACCTAGTTCCTTACCTACTTCTTGGCAAATCTCTTCTGCATCACCAGATACCATCATGCAAGCATGTCTCTTATTTAAGTGTCGTATTGCATTAGCTGCATTTTTCTTAACTGTATCCTTCAATAAAATACAGCCTGAGAAGACACCATCTTCTGCTACATACACATAGGTTCCTGGCTCTGTATATTCTTTACAATCCACACCATTTTCTGCCATCATTTTATAATTACCAACAAGAACATGATGGTTTTCTAAAGTAATAGAAATGCCTCTACCAGCAACTTCTTGCATATCAGAAATTTTTGTTTGATCTACTTCGTTTTGATATGCATACTGTATCGCTTTTGCGATTGGATGATTTGAATAACTTTCGGCATACGCTGCAAGTTTCATCAGCTTTGTATCATCTAAGCTATCCAGTAACTGGCTTACCTCAAACTGTCCTGTTGTTAGAGTCCCTGTTTTATCGAAAACAATTGTACGAATCTCCGCAATCTTTTCAACGTAATTGGCTCCCTTTAACATGATGCCATGCATGGATAATCCACCAATACCAGTAAAGAAAGAAAGTGGAATAGAAATGACTAATGCACATGGACAAGAGATAACTAGGAATGTACAAGCACGATAAATACCCTCATTCATATCACCAGTTACTAAACTTACTACAATTGCCACAATCACTGCTAATGCGACCACGATAGGTGTGTAGTAATGAGAAAACTTTGTAATGAACTTTTCTTGTTTTGACTTTGTTTCATTATTCTCTTCAATAATACTCAGAATTCTTGATACTGTTGATTGTGCAAATTCCTTTGTTGTACGAATTAATAGTACACCACTTGTATTTACAACACCCGATATAACTTCATCATCCACATCCACATCACGTAAATTGGATTCTCCTGTTAGAGATGCAGTATCCAAAGAAGAACTTCCTGACACAACAATACCATCTAATGGAATACGTTCTCCTGGTTTCACTTGGATAATTTCACCAATCTGCACTTCTGTAGGATCAACTTTGATAAACTCTGTTCCGCTTTGTACAGATGCATAGTCAGGTCGAATATCCATCAAAGCTGCGATGGACTTACGAGAATGGTCTACTGCTAAATCTTGGAAGAACTCTCCAATCTGATAGAATAACATGACGCCAGTCGCTTCTTTCCAATCACTTAGATACAATGCCGCAAATGTAGCAATTGTCATTAAGAAATGTTCGTCTAATAAATTTCCTCGTCTTAGATTATTAAAAGCTTTGTAAATAACATCATATCCCAAAATAATATAAGCAACTAATGTTGAAATATTACTTGTAATCCCCGTCAGGATGAATGATAGTCCAAATAAGAATGCACCTAATACCAAGCGAATAACCATCATTTGTGTACTATGCTCTTCTTTCTTTTCAACCTTCTGCTCTGCGTAATAACGTGAAAACTCAACGTCCGGCTCTTCTCTAGCGATCATTTCACGTAGTGCATTTTCAATACGTGTATATTCACTTGTCGCAAACTGTACGCGCAAAATTGCATGCATGAAGTCAGCTTCCGCATGTTCTACGCCTTCAATTTCCATTGCCTTCTCTGCTATTTTATTTGTACAATCTGCACAATCAATATTCTTAATATTAAATTTAAAGAGATGTTTTGTCTCTTCACTGAGAGCGGTAATCACTGCATCAGGTTCATCATCATGAATAATATCAAAAACCTTCTGCTCAATTACAGAATGTTTTTCTTCATCACATACAAAGTACAGTTTTTGTTGCAGAAAATGGATATCTGCACTTAGTACACCCTCTATTTTTCTGATTTCCTCTGCTAATTCTGCGGCACAATCTGCACAATCAATGCCTACAACACGATATTGATATTCCATCTTAACACCTCTTACACATATAACACTTGAACACTTATTCAACTATTATGATATTACTTTTGGATATTTTGTCAAACTATATTAGGAATGATATAATTTCATCGTTTTGGAGGTATACCTCAATGATTAAAGCAAACTATCATACGCATACAGCTCGTTGTGGTCATGCGATTGGTACAGATGAAGAGTATGTTCAAGCTGCGATTCAAGCAGGTCTAAAAACCCTTGGTTTCAGTGATCATGCCGCATATCCTACACCATGTCCTGGATTACGTATGAATATTGAACAAATTCCTGATTATTATCAATCTATTCGTTCTTTGCAGGAAAAATACGCATCTCAAATCGATATTCATCTAGGTATGGAAGTAGAGTATTATCCAAGCCAATGGGATACCATTCGTGAATATCGAAAGACATTAGATTATATTATTTTAGGACAACACAATCTAACCATTGATAAAGATAGTGTATATGAATTTGACAACAAAGACCAAGTTGGACGCTACGTAACATGCTTAGAGGAAGCTTGCCAACATTATATGTGTGATTATATTGCTCATCCGGATGTATTTCTCTGGAATTATCCTAGAATTGATGAGAGCGTACTAAACGCTGCAGAGAAGATTGCAGACATATCACGCTACTATGACATTCCACTCGAACTAAATTGTGGTACTGGTGTACGCATAGGTAAGAAGGAATATCTTGATGGAGAACGTTATGCGTATCCAACAAGAGAATTTTTTGAGATTTTTGCTAAAAAGAAATGTCCTATTATCATCGGCCTTGATATTCATAATCCACAACATTTCCTAACAGAAGAAAATCTAAATCGTGCTTTATCAGTTGTGGAAGGTCTTCCACTAAACTTTCTGACAGACTACGACTTAGTCTCCAAAGCAAAAGAACGAAAAAAACTGTTCTGGTAACATCTAAAAGCCTAACTGAAATTCATATCAGTTAGACTTTTATCATAATTAGTAATGGCTAGTACACCTAAATTTACTCTTAGAGTAAGTCAAAAAAGCAGTTGTAAATGCCACAATATTAAGAGACTCTTCTCACATAATCAAATCATTTATTGAGAGAAAATCTTCTCAAATTATGAATAAAATATTCATTTTCATTTAAATAACTAATTGTATTATACTCATCAAAGATGGTATGACAACTACTAACAGTACCGTGCTTAAAGTCACAATATTGGTTGCGTACTCAACGTCTCCATTTCCTTGATGTGCAAGGATTGGCATTACAGCAAGAGATGAAACTGCCGATTGCAACATGAATGTCTGTGCCTCTAAATCTGGTAAATTTGTGCCAATTGTCTTTAAGACTATCATCATTAATAAAGGTGCTATTAGAAAACGTCCACAAAGTGCATACACAGAATCTTTATCAAACTTCACACTTGCTAGTCCAGCTTTCGCTAGTACAATCCCAATATAAATGAGTGAAAGTGGTGTCACAATATTTCCAACATAAGTTAGTGTTTTTGTCATTACCTGTGGCACTGGAATCTTAGCAAGTAGGAATACGATTGCCACAAGGAATCCAATAAGTGGTGGTGGTAATAATTTTTTCCAGTCAAATGATACTGTTGTTTTAGATTGCACCTGACTATCTGTTGTCATCAAATAGATGCCCAATGTCCAAGTAGATATTGTATTAATGATGTAATAAACAAGAAAGTATTCTGTTGCCTTATCACCAAACAATGCAATGTTTAAAGGTAGACCAATGAAAATGGTATTTGCGTTAACAAAAGTATTAATAAACGTGCCCCGTCTACCAGCTCTAATTTTCAAAGCCTTAACAAGTATATAGGCAAGAATATATCCAAGAATTGTTGCTAGGGCCACATAAACTAATCCACTTGAAAGTTTAATGAGGCGATCTACTGTTAGATATTCCATTACCGAAACAAATATAGATGCTGGTAAAGCAATATTCATAATTAACTTTGAGATGTTATCACTAAAACTAATATCAAACCATTTTTTTATCTGTAGGATATATCCTAGCGAAATTAAAATAATGACGGGCAATATACTCTCTAAAGATTGTAGGAAGACCATAAAGATCACCTAGTATTTTGGATACCACTTTAAGTCACGCACTGCCTTTGCCATATCTTGTTCTTTCGCACGTGCAAGACCTTGTTCCTGTGCCTTTTTAGCAACAGCTTCTGCAACCTTAATAGAAACATCTGCGACATACTTGAATGGTGGTAGTACAGGTGCACCAGGTTGAGATTGGTCGATGATACCACTTAAGGAGTGTGCTGCAGCACCAATCATTTCATCTGTTAAAAGACTAGCCTCCGATGCAAGCATTCCAAGTCCAAGACCTGGATAAATCAATGCATTATTTGCCTGACCGATCACATAATCAACGCCCTTATAGGATACTGTATCTGCAGGGATACCAGTTGCGACAAATGCTTTTCCATCTGACCAAGTGATAAGATCTTCAGCACTGGCTTCTGCTAATACTGTTGGATTAGATAATGGGAAAATCATTGGGTGCTCTGTAATCTTGCACATTTCCTCAACAATTTCCTTTGTGAATGTATTTGGTTGGGTTGAAGTGCCAACTAAGATTGTTGGTTTAACGGTCTTAACAACTTCTAATAAGTCCGTTAGCTTATCTGCGTTAGGATAGTTTGAACGCTTTTTGGCAAATGGTCTTTGTTGAGGTGTTAAATCATCCATATCATCAAAGAGTAGTCCTTGTTTATCAACCATGAAGAAACGCTTATATGCTTCTTCCTCAGGTACACCTTCTGCAACCATTTCACGTAGTACACGAGATGCGATACCGGCACCAGCAGTACCTCCTCCAAAGCAAAGATAAACCTGATCAGCCAACTTACCGCCAGTAATTGCTAGTGAGCCGAAGATACCACCAAGTGTTACGATACCTGTGCCTTGAATGTCATCATTAAATGTAGGAATTTGCTTACGATATTTTTCAAGGATGTTTGCAGCATTGGAACGACCGAAATCTTCCCAGTGTAAATATAGTTTAGGGAACAGACGTTCAGCAGTCTGCACAAACTGATCTACAAAGTCATAATAACGATCTCCACGCACACGCTCATGACGATTACCTAGATAGTTAGGATTCTCAAGTAATTCTTTACGATTTGTACCAGAATCGATAACAAGAGGTAATACCATTGATGGATCAATTCCAGCTGCTGCTGTATATACCATTAACTTACCAACTGAAATATCCACACCATTTGTGCCCCAGTCACCGATACCTAAGATACCTTCTGCATCTGTAACAACAATCAATCGGATTTCGCGATCACCAGCCGCATTCTTTAATGTGGCTTCAATATTTTCTGGATGGTTAATATCCAAATACGCAGCGTATTGTGGATCAATAAATAGATCACTATAGTTTTCAATTGTATCTGCAATTGTTGGATCGTAAACGATAGGATTAAACTCTGCTAGATGTTGAGAGAACATATAGTAGAAAAGTGTACGGTTCGTATTAAAGATTTGCATCAAAAACAAACGCTTTTCTAAATCATTTGCCTTTGTCTCCATCTGTGCATAAGTCTGTCGTGCTTGTTCATCAATTGTTTGGACGTATGGTGGTAACATACCCACTAGCCCTAATTTTTCACGCTCTTCTAATGTAAAAGCTGTTCCTTTATTTAAAAATGGATTATTTAAAATATCATGTGCACTCATATGTACACCTCCTTCTATAATTATATTCATTTTAACATATAGTGTTAAATATCATACTTAGTATTATTAATCAGGGTTATACATTTTCGTAAATTACAGTATGCTTGGAACATGAGTAATTTCATATATCTTACAAACTATATCGCACGAAAAATACGCTATCATCGGCAAATACGAGGACTTAGCCAAGAAATGCTATCCGAAAAAGCCGGTTTGGGGTTAAAGTACATCAATCAGATTGAGAATAAGAAACAAAATCTCAACGTTCAAACACTTGAAAAAATTATTAAAGCTCTGGATTTGACGGTCGAAGAGTTTTTCAATTTTAACAGTTTGGAGGGAGACTTAAACTCAAAAAATACCCTTAATCTGAAACGATTGACGATGAAGCTAAAACAGCTTCCAAAACAACAACAAGCTACTTTTATCCGTATTTTTGAAGATATCATCGACAATCTTGACTAAGCGATGTATGTGCCGTACTTTCTTATGTAGAAAGCACCCCTACTATAGCTGAGCATTTTTGTTATAGTCAAACACCTTAGTTATGATAAGATTTACTCATAACAAAGGAAGAAATACAGATGAATATACGTGATTTAAACTATTTTTATCAACTATCACAATTAAAATCATTTACGCAGGTTGCTAAACGATATCATGTTAGTCAACCTACGATTTCTTATGCCATTAAACGAATTGAAGAGTATTACCAATGTAGTCTTATTGAGAAAAATAGTATAAATCGTGTTGTCAAATTGACAAAACAGGGCGAAATACTAGCGTCGCATTGTAAACAGTTATTAAATGACTTTTCATTAACTCAACAAGATATTACACGTTCCCTTGAGTCTAAATGTGCAGTCGGTTTTCCACCAATTATCATCAACTATTTAACCGCAAAATATCATGATTGTAGTGATTTTTCATTCTTCAAGGATATTTATCCGATTCGTGGTGGTTCAATTACACTTTGGGAGGAGTTACTGAGTGGTAAATTAGATTTTTCGTTACTCGGTAGTATCGATCATTTACAACACAGAGATTTTATAATTAAAGAATTATTCCATGAAGAACTCTTTATTCTCGTCTCGAAAAGCAACCCTTTATCTAGCAAATTAGAACTATCTTTCGAAGATATTCTCCAGCAGCCTTTCATCTTACTGGATGAACATAATGTACACCTAAAGGCTTTTGATTTACTTAATGCAAAATATGATTATCAAGCAAATATCTATTTTAAATCGGATGATATCAACCTTATCAAGCAAATGGTTTCACACAACCTAGGAATCTCACTTCTAACAGAGATGTCGACTGATGATTCAGATACCTCATTAGTCAAAATCCCTTTCGTTAAAAAGGATAAGTTAAATTTTTATATTAGTTATGCCTACCCGAAGATTAATCAATTGCGTCCACCCGTTATACAACTAATGCATTTCTTAGATAAATTAACAGACAAAAAAGGATATGAATATTAAAAATTTCATATCCTTTCATTTTATTCTAACTCAAACGCACCTGTATATAGCTGGTAGTACTGTCCCTTTTGAGCAAGTAATTCTTCATGCGTACCACGTTCAATAATACGTCCATGGTCTAATACAATAATTACATTTGCATTCTTAACAGTAGATAAACGGTGTGCAATCACAAATACAGTACGTCCATTCATCAAACGATCCATACCAGTTTGTACAATCTGTTCTGTACGTGTATCGATGGAAGAAGTAGCCTCATCCATGATCATAACTGGTGGGTCAGCAACTGCTGCCCTAGCAATTGCCAATAACTGGCATTGACCTTGTGATAGATTTGAGCCATCACCATTCAACATTGTTTGATAGCCTTCTGGTAAATGGCGAATAAAGCCATCTGCACCCGCAAGTTTTGCGGCTGCGATACATTCCTCATCTGATGCGCTTAAGCGTCCATAGCGGATGTTATCCATAACAGTGCCTGTGAACAATACAGTATCCTGCAGAACAATTCCTAAAGACTTACGTAAGGAAGACTTCTTAATCTTATTGATATTAATACCGTCATAACGAATCTTTCCATCTGCGATATCATAGAAACGGTTAATCAGATTTGTGATTGTTGTCTTACCAGCACCTGTCGCACCGACAAAGGCAATCTTTTGACCAGGTTTACCAAATAGGGTTACATCATGCAAAATCATCTTATCTGGATTATATGCAAAGTCTACACTTGCGAAACGAACATCACCCGCAACCTTTGTATATGTTACTGTGCCATCTTCGTGTGGATACTTCCAAGCCCAAATTTCAGTCTGTTCATTTGTTTCTTTTAGCTCGCCATCTTTTTCTGTTGCGTTAACAAGTGTAACAATTCCATCATCTACTTCAGGCTCTTGATCAAGGAGTTCAAATACACGCTCCGCACCTGCCAAGCCCATTACGATTGAGTTAATCTGTGGAGAAATCTGCTGAATCATACCAGCAAACTGACGTGACATTCCTAAGAATGGCACTACAACCGCAATCGAAAATGGCAATCCTGAAATTGAGAAGTTCGCAAATTTCTCTTGAATAAAGATACCACCTGCCACTGCTACAAATACATAGATTAGGTAGTTTACGTTATTTAATACCGGCATCAAGATATTGGAATATCGGTTTGCGGTATTAGAAGCCTCAAATAGTTCATCATTTGCTCGATTGAAGGCTTCTTCTGCCTCTGCTTGATGGTTGAAGACTTTAATTACCTTTTGTCCATTTACCATCTCTTCAATGACACCTTCCGTCTTGCCAGTTGCCTTTTGTTGTAAGATAAAGTACTTCGCAGAAAGACCACCAAGCTTACGTGTAATTTCAATGGAAATTGCAGCACCAATTAAGATAACGAATGCCATTGGAATACTGTAATAGAACATAATAGCGATAATTGTGATGATTGTAACGATTGAAATCAATAGCTGTGGGAAACTCTGAGAAATCATCTGACGCATTGCATCGATATCGTTTGTATAGTGAGACATGATGTCGCCGTGCGGATGTGTATCAAAATAACGAATAGGTAGTTTCTGCATATGTGCAAATACTTCTTTACGTATCTTGTGAAGAACGCCCTGTGTAAAGAATGCCATTAACTGTGTATATACAATGCCGATAATTAATGCGATAAGATACACTAGCGCAAGTGTTCCAACTAACTCGACAATATATGGTTTAGTAACTTCCCAAGTCCAACCTTGTTCCCACGCTTGTTGTAATACAGCGATGACATTCTGCTGGAAAATGGAAGGTAGTGCACCCAAGACTGCGTTGATAATAATCAATAACACAATCAGTGGGAATAGAACTGGGTAGTATGATACTACCATCTTCATAATTCTCTTGAAGGACTTTTTACGATTCGTTTGTTTCTGATTCATATTAACGAACACCTCCTTCTTCCACAATTTCCTCAGTACCTTGTTTATTCTGAGATAGATAAACTTCACGGTAGATTTGATTTGTCTTTAGTAATTCTTCACTTGTACCAATCGCATCAATCTTACCACCATCTAAGACGATAATACGGTCTGCATCTTCTACAGATGAAGTTCTTTGGGCAATAATAATCTTTGTTGTTTCTGGAATGTATTCTTTCATTGCTTTACGGATGATTGCGTCTGTCTTTGTGTCTACAGCAGAGGTTGAATCATCCATAATTAAAATCTTTGGTTGTTTCAGAAGTGCTCTAGCGATACAGAGTCTTTGTTTCTGACCACCAGAGACGTTTGTGCCACCTTGTTCAATCCAAGTATCATACCCATCTGGCATCTGTTCGATAAACTCATCTGCACAAGCCAAATGACATACATGCTTTACTTCTTCTAATGTTGCATCCTTATTACCCCAACGGATATTATCCGCAATCGTACCTGAGAATAATACGTTCTTCTGTAACACCATCGCAACAGAATCACGTAATGTCACAAGGTCATAGTCTCTAACATCTTCTTTACCAACCCGAACTGTACCTTCAGTAACGTCGTATAGACGTGGAATCAGCTGTACAAAAGAAGATTTTGCGGAACCTGTTCCACCAATAATACCAATCGTTTCACCAGATTTAATATGGACATCGATATTTTCAAGAACTGGTCTTTCTGCTGTAGGTGAATATTTGAAACGAACATGGTCAAAGTCAATAGAACCATCCTTCACTTCTGTAATCGCATTTTCCTTTGAAGTGATAGAACTCTTCTCATTTAATACCTCAACAATACGCTTGCTTGATTCTTCAGAGAAAGTAATCATTACAAATACCATCGATAACATCATTAAGGAAACCATGATTTGGAATCCATAAGTCATCAAAGTAGATAACTGTCCTACGTCTAAGCTTGTCGCATTTGTTTTGATGATCATTTCAGAGCCAAACATCAACACAAATAACATAACCGCATAAATACTTATCTGCATCAATGGATTATTCAATGCGATAATCTGTTCTGCACGTGTAAACATTTTACGAATGTCATTTGATGTCTCATCAAATTTCTCGATTTCATAGTCCTCACGTACAAAGGATTTCACGACACGAATACCCTTTACATTTTCTTCTACGATGCGTGTAATCTTATCGAAGAGAGGAAATCCCTTTTTGAAGACTGGCATAACTGTTCTTACAATCAAATATAACCCAATTCCTAAGAATGGAATAATGATTAAGAATATAACTGCCATTGTCCCACCCATAATATATGCCATTGTAAAGGAGAATATTAAATTGAGTGGAGCACGTACAGCAGTACGAATAATCATCATAAATGCCATCTGCACATTTTGAATATCAGTCGTTAATCGAGTAACGAGTGATGCAGATGAGAACTTATCAATATTTGAAAATGAAAATTTCTGGATATTAGTGAAGATATCATAACGTAAGTTACGCGCAAATCCTGTACTAGCCTTTGCACAATAGATACCTGCTAAGTATCCACACAATAGTGAAAGCAGTGATAAGGCAACTAACTTCCATGCATATCCTAAAATCACTGATAAATCACAACCTGCTTTAATATCATTGATTAATAAGGATATTAAAAATGGAATCAATGCCTCAATGATAACTTCACCTATTACAAAGGTTGGTGTTAGTATTGTTGCTAGCTTAAACTCACGAATACTTTTCATTAGTTGCTTAACCATTTCTACCTCCAAAAAGATACTTGACTATTTTACACTAAATTTAAAAAAAACATAAAGGAAAGATGCTATCTTTCCTTAATCAGTCACTTTATAAAACTCTTCTAATGTAAGCCCTGAATCATAAACTTTCTTGGCTTCTTCAACACCGATATATCTGAAACTCCATGGATTGTAGGCAATACCAGTAATCGTTTCTTTTCCACGAGGGAAGCGGAAGATATATCCGTACTCATAACTATGCTTTAATAACCACTGATACGCGGCTGTTGATTCAAAGGAATCATCAATATCATGATTCCGATTATCATCAGATAAATCGACCGCCAAACCAAGTTGGTGTTCACAAGCACCAGGAATCGCATCATATTGATCAGCTAATGCCTTACCATCAGTTGCTACATAAGTATTATACAATTCTAGCTGTTGCTCATATGAACGATAACCACTCACTAAGTATAAATTGATATTATCCTTACGAGCTGCCTCAAACATGTTTGTTAATGCGGTTGCAGCTTCACTACGTAAGTATTGGGTACCGTTGGAATTCACATTAACTTTAGTCAAATCAGCCGGTATATATCCAGGATCAATTGGATGACTCTTATTTGTAATCTTCTGAATAGACGATACAGTAGTTGTATCGACTGTTGGTTTAACAGTTGCTTCAGGGGTTGGAGTAGGAGTAGGTGATAGTGTAGGACTAGGTGTAGTCACTACAGAACTATTCTGATTCGTCTGTATAGCGGATAAACAATCTTGGCAATCTTTTTCAGATAAAGTACGCGGTGTAAAGAATATTAACTTAATCAATAAGATAAATAAAACACCAAACAAAATTGAAAAAAGACCAATCAGTATGCGGATTCGTGATTGATATTTATCTGTGCTTTTCATGGATAATATTATAACATCTAAACCCATAAAAAGAATAAAAAAAGGGAGAGCGATGGAAAACCATGCTCTCGATGACCCGGCAACGTGCT
>CALBKL010000107.1 GCA_937895985.1 uncultured Solobacterium sp. | reverse complement strand
ACCTAACGGTGTAACTTACAACCCGGCTACTAAGACTATCAGTGGAACACCTGATGTAACAGATTGGACACCAACAGAAGAAACTCGTACATTTGAGATTCCTGTAACTGTTCAAAATCCAGATGGTACAACAGCAAATAAGAAGATTAAGATTACTGTACAACGTGATACAGATGGTGATGGTACTCCAGATGTTACGGATACAGATGATGATGCAGATGGAATCCCAGATACAGTTGAGCAGGCAGCAGGTTCAGATCCAAAGGATGCTAACTCAAGACCTGCGGCAGTTATCACACCTGTAGCACAACCAACAATCAATAATCCAATTCAGACTGTGATTGATGGTAATCCAATTACAAATATTGTAATTACTCCTGGTAATCCAGCATCTGTAGTAACTGTAGATACACCAAATCTACCAAACGGTGTAACATATGATCCTTCTACTAATACTATTAGTGGAACACCTTCAATTACTGACTGGACACCAACAGAAGAAACTCGTAACTTCCAGGTTACAGTTACTGTTCAAAACCCAGACGGAACAACAGTTACAAGAACAATTGATGTTACTGTACAAAGAGATACAGATGGAGATGGAGATCCAGACATTACGGATCCAGATGATGATAACGATGGATACACAGATGTAGAAGAAATAGCTAATGGTACAGATCCAAAGGATGCTAACTCAAGACCTACTTCTGCTCCACAACCAAGCGCTCCAAGTGCAAGTGGAAGTTCTTCTACTGTTCAAAGAACAGCGCAGACAAGTGATGCAACAAATCTATTTGGTTACGCAACTTCGATGACATTCTTTGCAACATTATTGTTAATTCTAGCTTTCATTAGAAAAGAACAGTCCGCTAAGTAAAATTTGTAAAACACATAAAGAGTACTCGATTTAGTGAGTACTCTTTACAATTTGTTGATAATGTATACAATTTGTATCGATTGCTTAAGAATTTCTTAAAAAGTTAGGCGCATAAATTGTTTATCCAATGTATATACTATATGATATTAATGAATAAGGATGTTATGCCTATTTTTTGTATATATTGATTGAGTAGAAGATTGTTTCGATTCATTAGTTTGTAACAGAATTGGTTTATTACATAAGCATCTTTGGGGAAAGGTTGGTTTTGAGAATGTTTAGAAGGAAGTCATTATTTACAGTTTTACTAGCATTAATTGTTTCACTTTCAATACTTCCAATATTTAAGTTGGAGGCACATGCGGCGACAGTTAATGCAAGTACACTTGCGGAACTACAACAGGCAATTAATGATGCAACAGATGCAACAGAAATTGTTTTAACTGCAGATATACCATTAACTGCAACAGTTACAGTTCCAGCTGGAAAGGATATTACTCTAAGTGGTGGTTTTACTCTAACTAGAACTAATAGTGCTATTGCATTTGATATCAAAGAAGGTGCAAGTCTTACTTGGGAAGACATTATTCTTGATGGTAATGCAAAGGATACAGGTTATAAGAGTGCTGTCATTAACAACCAGGGTAAATTAACTATTAACGGTGGTGAAATCAAAAATGTAAGATCAAACAGTCCAATGGTAGGTATCGTCACAGCAAAGGGTCCTAATGCTGTACTTACAATGAACGGTGGCTCAATTCATGATAACTATATGAGTAACCAGTTTACCAATGTAGTTAAAATTACAGAGGGTGCTTCCTTCTTCATGAATGGAGGAGATATCTCAAACAATACACTAGAACATTCCGGAAGTAGCGGTCTAAATGCAGCTGTTGGTGTTGAAGGTATTAAAGGTACTTCTACGATGGAGATGACCGGTGGTACTATTACAGGAAATACTGCAGAATATGGTGGTATTCTTGTAGGAACATACAGTACAAACTATACAATGCAAAACAACTTCAGCAATGCAGCACACTATTATTCAAAAGGTATTCTCAACCTCAAAGGTGGTACTATCTCTAACAATACAGCAGCTGTTTTAGGTGGTGGTATTGCGGTGAATGGTACAGGTATACTAACAATGGATGGTGGAACCATCAGTGGTAATAAGGCTCCATTTGGTGGCGGTATTGGTGTTGTTGACTATCTTACTTCAGCTGAAGGTAAGAGATTTGGTGAAGCTCGTTGGAGAGGATTCTTCCCAGCTGCTGCAACAATCAATGGTGGTCTAATCACAGGCAATGAGGCTACTATGACTGCGGTAACATCTCAAATTACAGATCCTAACGCTGAAAATGGAGTTGGTGGCGGTCTATATGTAGCTTCCAAGGAAGTTTATGTAAATGGTGGCGAGTTTACGAATAACACTGCAGGTAAGCAAGGTGGTGGAATTTATGTAGCATCTGTTCCATATGTATTACATATGGGTAAGACACTTGTTACAGGAAATACAGCTACTAAACTCGGTGGTGGTATGTGGTTATGTCCTACAGGTAGTGCTACAACAGCTGTTACAAATGGTGCATCTTTCTTTGATAACGTAGCTGGTACAGGTGCTGATAATAATGACACATCAGCAGCTGGTGATGATGTGGCTTCTATCAATAAGCAAGACCCAGCAACACAGACTTTAATTCTTTCTAACAACGGTCTTGATAACTGGCTAGTACACTGGTATGAAGATGGTAAGATTGATGAAGCTTATTTAGGAAATTCAGATGGTAGTCCTAGATATCCAAGTACAGTAAGTCCTGTTGTGGATAGAGGAACTCTTGATGGAATCACAGAAAAGATAGCACTAAAAGCAATTGTATCTGATGAAGGTAAGGCTGCAGCTAGAAATGTAGCTGAAGTTATCGTTACTGGTAACTCTGCACCTCGTGGTGGTGGTATTGGTTCTAATGGTTCAGTAGCATTCGGTACAGATCCAGTTAATTACGATAAGGTAGAACTAACAGTTTCCAAGAAATGGGAAGCTACAAATACAAATCATGTAACATCTGTTACTGTTGGATTATTTAGAATTACTAAAGCTAACTTTGATGCAGTTGCATTAACAAATGCGGATGGAAGTGCACTTGATACAACAAGTATGAGTGAAAGCGAAATCTTCCAGGCAAAGGTTGAAAAATTAATGACTTCTGGTGCTAATACATTTGCACAGATTGACCAGGTTGCTTTGAGTAATGCAAACGACTGGAAGTTCAAGTTTGTAGACCTACTCAAGTACGATATGGTAAACGATGCACAGGATACAACAAATCCAAATATCTACTTTACAAGAGAAATGGATACAGACGGAAACTGGGTAGCAAATGAAGCAACTGCTGACTTTGGAACACAGGTAATTAAAGCAAGTTACAAAGTTACAAAAAACGCCACTGGTGTATATGATCAACTAATTAATAATGAAGTTCTAATTAGAAATATTGAAGTTACTAAGAAGTGGGTTGGTGGTATTGCTGTCTCTTATACACATCTGAC
>CALBKL010000106.1 GCA_937895985.1 uncultured Solobacterium sp. | reverse complement strand
TCTTAGTCCTGCTAATTCTTCTTCATTCTTTTTCGAAATAGCCTTACGAAGAATATCTGCTTTCACTAATGAAAACTTCGCCGCAATCTGCGCCATCAACATGACTTGTTCCTGATAGATTGTAACACCATAGGTTTCCTTTAAAATCGGTTCTAATTCCTTCGATGGATATACAACCGACGATGGATTCTTTCTACCTTCCAAATAAACATTGATCTGATCTTTTGGACCCGGTCTAAAAAGCGCTAAAGCCGCAATAATATCCTCAAAACATGTTGGTTTCATCTTCCGCAATAAATTACGCATGCCATCCGACTCAAACTGGAAAACTCCAATTGTATCTGCTTGTGCAAATAAACGATATGTTCTTGCGTCATTTAACGGAATCGATAAAATATGAAAATCTGGATTATTCTTATGAATCATCTGTACAATTTCATCAATCGTTGTCAGATTCTTAAGCCCAAGGAAATCCATCTTAATTAGACCTCTTTCCTCTAAGTAATTTCCAACAAACTGCGTTGTTTTCATACCTTCCGACATTTGTATTGTTGGAATGATTTCTTCAATCGGCTTTCCTGACATGACAATACCAGCCGCATGAATACTCTTATTTTTTGGAAGTCCTTCTATCTGCTTTGCCATATTAAAATAGTTCATTAATTGAGGACTTGCATTGAGTAATACACGTAATTTTTCTTTTTGTTCATACGCTTTCTCAAGCGTAATCTTTGGTGTCTGTGGAATCAAACCAACAATCATATCAATCTCACGCTTCGAAATATCCATCGCTTTACCAACATCACGTAAGACAGCGCGTGCTGCTAAAGTATCAAATGTAATGATGTTGGCAATATGTTGTTCACCATACTTTTGATATACATAATCAATAATTTCTTGGCGATGAATATCCGGAATATCTGTATCGATATCTGGCATCGATACACGTTCTGCGTTTAAAAACCGTTCAAATAATAGATTATATTGTAAAGGGTCTACCATTGTTATCCCCAAACAATACGCAACCAAAGAACCAGCAGCGCTACCTCTTCCAGGTCCAATATAAATTCCCTTTTGTCTTCCATAACGAATAAAGTCATAGACAATAAGGAAATAGTCTTCAAAGCCCATCTGATGAATGACCTGCAATTCATGCTTTAAACGTTCGACATACACTGGTTTTAAATCACCATTCAAACGTTTTTTCAATCCCGCAAGACATAATTGCGGTAAGTATTGTTCTGCAGTAATACCATCTTTTAATGGATATACAGGTATACCTGTCTTTTCTAGATTTCCATCACAATGACATTCACTAGCGATTTCATCGGCTCTTTGTAAGTCATCCGCATCATAGATTTTTTCCATTTCAGGAATTGATAAAAAATATCTTCCTGTAATTGGGGTCACATTCTTATCTCGTAAGGTTGTACCCTGCTTGATGGCTGATAATACCTTTAATGTTTCATAATCTTTTTGACCAAGATAATAGATTTTATTTACAGCAACTGTATGAATTCCTTGTGCATTTGCCAGTGCTTTTAACAAAGCATTCTTAGAGCGCCATAAAGATGTTTCCTCGTATGAAATTGCAATATCAAAAGAAGGTAATTCTGATTTCATCTGTGCTAATTTCTGTGTGATTCCAGTACGATCTTCACTGATCAGTTCCGCGTCAAAATATCCACCTTCACCATATACAATGAGGAAATTATGTTCACAGTATTGAAGCAGTTCTTCATATGTGGCATACTCTCTACCATCGCATAATATAGAAGATAGCTTTATCAAGTTTGTATAGCCTTTATTATTTTTTGCAAGCAATAAAAATGGAACTTTCTGTTCGTGATAGAAAACATCAACTTCTAATCCAATTATCGGGTGGATTCCCTCTTTCTTGCATTCATGCAGAAAACGCGCAATGCCATGCATCACATGATGATCGGTCAAAGCGACACTTTGATATCCATATTTTTTCGCTGTTGAAACAAGCTCTGGAATACGAATTGTGCTATCCAGTAATGTGTAGCAGCTACGTACAAATAGATGTGTAGTCATATTACTATTATACCTTATGGCGATACTAATAAGAAATAACTTAAGGGAAAAGTTAATGTTGTCATTAAAATTAAAAAAAGAGACGAAACTGCGATATAATATTAAATGATACATTTTTAAAAGTGAGGTCAATCAGTATGAAAGTTGCATTTGTTACAGATAGTGGTACTGGAAAATCTATTCACGAATACGCAGAACAAGGAATTATTAGTCTTCCATTGCAAATCAGCGTAGATGATACAACATATCAAGACATGGAAACATTGAATCGAAATGACTGTATTCGCTTGATGAAGGAAGGAAAAGTTCTGACAACTTCCCAACCATCTGCAGGTATTATTGAAGAATGTTTTGAGAGTCTCAAGGAACAAGGTGTTGAGTTAATCATCGCCGTACCTATTTGTAATGGACTTTCTGGCACAATCAGCACAATGACCGCAATTGCGAATAGTTTAGATATTAAGATTATTTGTATTGATACTTATGTTACAGCGGTTGTACAAGATTATCTGATTACAAATATTAAGAAGTGGTATGACGAAGGAAAGTCTCATCTCGAAATTCAAATCTTAGTTGAAAATATTATCAACTCCACAAATACATTACTTGTCCCAGAGACTTTGGAACAGTTTATTCGCGGAGGTCGTATGACACCTCTTGCAGCAAAACTAGGACAACTTTTAAAGATTATCCCAGTTTTACAAATCAACAAAAAAACTGCAGGTAAAGTTGATACTCTAACAAAAGTTCGAACTTTCCGCAAAGCGCTTAGCACAGCGGTAGATGAAATTGCAAAAGATAACCCAGATGAGAATACACTCATCACAATTGCACATGTCGCAAATATTTCTGAGGCAATGAATCTATACCATACAATATCAGAGCGCTTCCCTAGCGCAAAGATTCAGGTCATTGAATTACCTAATGCAATTGCGGTACATACTGGTATTGGTTGTATTGCAATTCAATATTTTAAAACCTGCTAAGAAATGGAGGTTCTATGGCACAAAAGAAAAAGTCATTTTTGCCTGACTTTGATCATCCGGAAAAAGTAGAACAGCCAGATGAAAAGCAGCGCGAAAAATTACGAAAACAATACATACGTAAATTACGTTGGCAGAAGATTTTGACTGTATTTATGGTTTTGGTAGTCAGTATTTATGTCGTTGGTGGCATCTATGCCGTACGTTATGCTAATAAACTGTTAAAAGGAATGCCAACGTTAAACGTAGATGATTTAATTAGTACAGAATCCTCAAAAATCTATGATGGTAACGGTACACTACTAACGGAAATCGGTACCTACTATCGTGAAAATATTCCTTACGAACAAATGCCAGAATCCTTAATTGATGCATTCTTATCTGTTGAGGATTCACGTTTCTTCGAACACAATGGATTTGATATACCACGTTTTACGAAGTCTATACTAGAAACCGTTTTACATCATAATACACAAGGTGGTTCTACATTTACGATGCAGTTAGTTAAGAATACTTACTTCTCCATCGAAGATGGCGATAACAGTACAGAGCGCTCTGCTACCCTTTCCTACAAAGCACAGCAGATTGTTCTGAGTATGCAATTAGAAAAGCAACTCAGCAAGCGAGAAATCTTTGAGTTATATGTAAATAAATTAAACTTTGGTGATCGTATCCGTGGTGTACAAAAAGCAGCTCAATACTACTATGGCAAAAATGCAAGTCAACTTACACTTGCGGAATCTGCGCTACTTGCCGGTATTATCAATTTACCAAATACCTATAACCCATATAACTACTTAGACTATGCCACACAACGTCGAAATAACGTTCTAGACCTGATGCAATATCATGGCTACATCACAGGTGAAGAATGCGCTCTAGCAAAATCCATTAAAGTGGAAGATACACTTGTGGGTAAATCCAACTTCAATACTGGGAATACACGCTACGCATCTTACTTGGATGTTGTATTAGATGAAGTGCAACGCATGACAGGACTTGACCCATTATCTACTGGTATGTCTATCTATACTGCTTTAGATCCAACAATCCAAACTGAAATTGAAGCGATTCAAAATGGTGAAGTTGTCGACTTTGAAAGTGACCTAGTGCAGCTAGCAATGATTACCCTCAACAACAAGAATGGTGAAATCGTTGGCGTTGGTGGTGGTAGAAACTATGGTGGCGATGGTGGATCACGATTGTTAAATCGTGCCCTACAACAATACAAACAGCCAGGTTCTAGTATTAAACCAGTATTGGAGTATGCTCTTGCATTTGAATATTTGGGATACTCCTTGGATGAAGTCTTGATTGATAAACCAATTACCTACCCAGCCGAACAACGCGTATTAGTAAACTATAACGGTAAGTATGAGGGTGATGTTACGATTAAGGACGCAATGGCTAACTCCTTAAATACTCCTGCCATTCAAACATTGGAGAAAGTTACAGCAAAAATTGGTTCAGACGCAATTGTTGATTACTTAAAGAAGATTGGCTTCTCACAGATCAAATACAGCAACTATCACTTATCCTTTGCAATTGGCGGTAATGACTTTACAGCTTCCGTTGCTGAGATGGCTGCTGCACACGCAATGCTAGTCAATCTAGGTGTTTATAACGAACCACATACAATCCGTCGTATTCAAACAGATGATGGCAATGTATATGAACCACAAAACCAGAATATTCGTGCACTTTCATCTGGTAGTGCATATCTTGTAGACCAGTTAATGGAAAATAACGTAAATCAAAACAAGTATTACAACCACATGCAGATATTACAAAGTGGTTATCCAGTTTACGCAAAAACAGGTACAACTGACTGGGGTAATGATGGATTACAATATGGTATCCCAAGTGGTGCAGCGAAAGATAAGTGGATGGTCGCTAGTACATCTCAATACACCAATGCTGTATGGTATGGATTCGACCAAGCAATCGATGGTGAAATGACATACTTCCCTACTTGGAGAGACTGGAATACACCAGGACAAATTAATCGTCACATGTTAGATATAGAATCCTATATCTCTCCAGATACAATTTGGGGTGTGTCACAACCAAGTGATGTACAGGATATAACTTACCTTTATGGTACATATCCACATGTCGCAAATGATGGAGCTAATTATGGTGGTAAGACAATCACTTCCCAAGTATCTTCTACTGGTTTAAATTACACACCTACACAATACACAAGTTCTTATCGTAACAACAACAGTTACTTAGCAGGACTCAATGCATCTATTTCCAATGGTATTGTTTATATCAACTGGTTAACACAAGATAGTTGTTCAGGTAGTCGTAATATATCCTTAAAGGATAACTACAATAACATCTCTAAATATGGAGCTTGCTTAGCATACAATAGTTTTTTACAGACATCCGCAAACGGAAAGTTCTATGCAGACTTATATCAAAACGATGTCTATATTACATCTGTAACAAGTAAGACAAACATGTATGCAGGTTTGCCTGAGTACTTTAAAGGCAATATCAAAGCCTGTGGATACTTTGTGACAAGTGGTGGTAAGAAGTCCGAAACAATCTGTACGGATGCTGGTTATTACGATCCAGACGCTACTGCCGCAAAGGATGCAAAATAAACAATAAGAATCTATAGCGATATAG
>CALBKL010000105.1 GCA_937895985.1 uncultured Solobacterium sp. | reverse complement strand
ATATATAAGTGCTCGATCCTTTGGATAACTAAGGACAGTCATTCTAAGATCACAATTCCTGAAGCGATGATTGATTTCCGCAATCTGTTTCATTAACTGTTCTTTACAAGAATAACCACAGTTAAAAAGGTTCCCTGTCTTGACACCGGCTAATGTCGGTGCACAATGTTCTACAATGAGTTCTTCCGGCATAATTTTCAGTAGTTAGTTACACTAAACTAACTAAGTTAAATATAATACTTTTCGTTTTGCTCGTCAACTAATATTATTCGCTTTCAAAACGCACTATAAAAAGGAAATACAAGATGTGTATCTCCCTATAAATTTAGCTTTCTTTTTTCGCTCCAAATGGTATGACAAGTAGAATAACAGATACAAGGACGAGTACAATTCCAATCCATTGACGTACTGTTAATAACTCATGGAATACAATCACACCGATAAATAAACTTGTGAGTGGTTCAAATGTACTAAGTAGCGAAGCCTTTAAACCACCAGTAATTAATACACCATGTTGGAATAGTAAGACCGCAATAACAGACACCACTAACGCAAGGATAAACATAGATACCTGTCCCATCGGTTCTGTAACAATCATCAGCTGACCACTAGCGATGCCAATGACACCTACCGCAATGGACGCAAAGAAGTTAATCCAGAAGGATAGTACAGTTGGATCGATTTTATCAATCCCCTTTTGATCACAAGCAATTACATAGACGCTATAGATAAATCCTGCAAGAATTGCGATAGCTACACCAACAATCTTAACTTCCCCTTGAATTGCGTTTAATAGGATAATACCTGCTAAACATAAAACCATACATAGTATTTGTTTCTTAGATGGAAATGCATGGTACATCAGAATTGACAATAACATAACAAAGATTGGATGTGTATAAAACAGAATCGTTGCCATACCCGAATCCAAATGTGTATAGGCATTAAATAGCGCAACAGGAATTAATCCAAATGGAATCGCAATTTTTAACATTGGAATTATTTGTGCACGCTCAATCGAGAAGATATTTTTCTTCATGAGTGGCAAAATTAGCGCAAGAATGATTGTCGCGTAGAAACAACGACAAAACGCAACTGTAATTGGGGTTGCACCATAGCTATACGCCATCTTTGTAATCAACGGCATTAAGCCAAACAGTGATGAGGACACGATAATCTGTAAATGTCCTAAGATGTTCTTATTCTTCATAATCTACTCCTCTTTCTTTAGAATGCGATATTTCGTTGTCCTTTGAAAGATGCGCCGTATTCTTGAACATAGATAACCATCAAAGAATACTGCTATTTTATCTACATCATCTAGATAAAATCCTTTTATATTTTATTTCCAAATACAACATTTTAGTACATACATGGCGAATATATCTAATCTTTTACGGCCATGCAATCATTACTATACCATGTAAAAAAGAGAATGGAATTCTTTTTTCCACTCTCATTCGATTAGTAGTACAACCTTCCCCTCTTTGCGGGTTTTCTTAAGATCAATCACACGTTGATTTTCTGAGCCACGATACATCAGACGAAGATTCTTCTTCTGCCACATAAATGGTCCATCAATCAAAACATCTAATAAGTCCAACATTTCATCAGTAACTTCAGTATGTCTTCTTCCACCCTTTACAAGATCTTTCTCATAGATAAATCCTGTATAACTCCATAAGTCTTTTTCTGGATAACGTTCTTTTACTTTACGAAGTAGTTTCACAAGTTCTATCTGATTTTCTGGTTCAAATGGTTCGCCACCAAGCAGTGTTAATCCTTGGATATACTCTTTACCTAGTGCCTCAAGGATGTGATTTTCTACTTCCTCGGTATATAACTGTCCATAGCAGAAACTCCATGTCTGTGGTTGAAAACAACCTTTACAGCGATTTGTACAACCGGATACAAATAGTGATACACGTACTCCAGGACCATCCGCAATGTCATATTCTTTGATATTTCCGTAATACATAACTACCTCCTAGGACGCAGCTTTACGCGTAAAGTCTTTAATATACTCACCCTTTAAGATACGACGTATACATAATATAATTTTGAGAATAATATCAAAACGTAAGAAGAAGTATACATATGTTACAGGTAACTTCCATACAAATGCCGCAAGTAATCCCATTGGTAAACCAATAAACCACATACATCCTGCATCGATACGGAAAGCATAATGCATATCTCCTGCACCACGTAAGATACCTACAATCGCCGTATTTTCAATCCCTGTAAATAACATAATCCCCGCAATCAAAGTCATAAACTGGTATGCAAGATTCTTTGTCTCAACTGTTACATTTGGATATAACGATAGTACAGGTGTTCGAATGAGAAGTACAACGCCACATGCAAGGATACCCACAAACGCAGATAATACCAAGAAGGTTCTACCAATTTGTTTTACCCGTTCATAATCACCTTGTCCAACTGCTTTTCCTGTTGTAATCGTAGCACTTTTTGCCATGGAATAGACAAGAATCATTACAAATTGTTGAGCTACACTGGCAATTGATGCGGCTGCGACATAATCACTACTCATTCTACCGATGATAGCTAGCTGTGCAGATACTGCCAAACTCCAAATCAAATCGTCGCCAATCACAGGAAGACTTAAATGGAAATATGTAGGAATCATAGTTTTATCAAAGTCAAAGATATCACGTAAACTAAATCGAATATCCTTCTCATGATAGCGTGCATAAATACTTGCACATACGAACTGGAACGCTCTTGCGACAATCGTACCGATTGCGGCACCAACAACACCTAACTTTGGAAAACCAAAGTTTCCATAGATTAAAAGATAGTTACAAACCAAATTCACAAAAAATGAACCTGTATATACTGCGGCACTGATCTTTACATTTTCCTTTGCGGATAATGATGAGAAGTACCACATGGATAATCCATTTAATAAATAAGAAACCACAACTACTTGAAGGTAGGATACACCAAGTTCAACTAACTTTTCATCTGTTGCGAAAAGACGGATAAGTTGGCGCGGAAATAGCCAGCATAACCCCATATATAAGACTGATACAATGACAACCGACCATAACATCACACTCATAATATGTTTGATCTTCTCAATATTCTTCTGTCCCCAATACTGCGAAATCATAACAGCACCTGCTGATGTTAAGCCAAATGCAAAAACATTAAAGATAAAGTATGGCTGCCCTGCTAAAGTAACCGCAGATACAGCCGTATCGCCTAAAGATCCAACCATGACCGTATCTAACATCTGCACGCAGAAACTTATAATCTCTTGAATCACAAGAGGTATCATCATCGCTACTAAACGTTGATAAAATTGACGCTCTTTAATCATAGAATCCCCCTCTCATTTGGCTACTATTATAGCATACCTAAATTCATGAGTTCCTCCGTCATGAAACAAAAAAATGTCCCTACATTTCTGTAAGAACATATCTTCTTTAACGTTTTGTCATTTCATTATATGCACGTTGGTTTTCATTTGTATAACCTAATAGAACAGAAGGATTCTTCATCGCAATTGTATTTAAGATTTCCTCAATCGCGCCCTTCTTACCAAAGCCTGGAGGCGTCAGTTCCATCTTGTCACCATCAACCAAACGACATAATGCGTATTGATTTACGAC
>CALBKL010000104.1 GCA_937895985.1 uncultured Solobacterium sp. | reverse complement strand
ATTTTATATCTACCATTCATGCATATATATCTAATTCTCAATACGCCAACCTTTTGCGTCTTTGCGAGATTTGATAAAGCCAGCATAGATTCCACCATTCTGAATCAGATCCTCATGTTTTCCTTCTTCTTGTAGAGAACCATCATCAATGACGAGTATATGATCTACATTTTCTACTGTACTAATACGATGTGCAATTGATATAACTGTCTTTCCTTGACACAGTGCATCAATCGCAGCCAGAATTTCTGCCTCATTTTCTGGGTCTACACTCGACGTAGCCTCATCTAGCAGAATGATTGGCGCATCCTTTAACAATGCACGAGCGATACTGATGCGTTGTTTTTCACCACCACTGAGGTTGGCACCACCTTCACCAATGATAGTTTCATAACCCTGTGGAAGTTTTGATATAAACTCTGCACAACGTGCTTTTTTACATACGTCAAAGATTTCTTGATCGCTCGCTTCTGGTTTTGCGAAGCGTATATTATTCATAATCGTATCGTTGAATAAATATACATCCTGGAATACGACAGACATCTGTTTAAACAATGTCTCTACTGTATACTCACGAATATCCTTCCCTGCTAGATATATCGCTCCCTTATCTACATCCCAGAATCGTGAGAGAAGATTGACAATTGTCGTCTTACCGCATCCACTAGGTCCTACAATTGCGACTTTTTCATTTTGTTTAATTTCAAAACTAAGATCTTTGATGACAGGTGTATCTTTGCGATAGCCAAACCACACATGGTCAAAGCGAATATCCAAAGGTCCGTTAATTGTAGTTTGTTTTCCCTCTTCTAATTGAGGAATTTGGAATACATCATCTAAGTACTTTTGTTGGCCTGGAATCTTTGCGTATAAGAAGGCTGTATCACTTAATGGAGCTAAGCCTAAGAAGATTAAATAAGATCCCACCAACATGGTCATACAATTCGCAAAGTTAATCTCTTCATGCATGTATAGATGAACTGTAAGAATGATTAAGATAACACTCGCGGCATTTACGATAAAACTATAAATTTTAGCACGCCATGAAAACTCTACCTCGCAACGAACATCAACTTCCTTTTTCTTTGCATAAAGGTCTTTTGCCTTTTCCTGAATCATATTTTTAACAGGATTATCTTCGTTAATCGGATATGTTCTTAAAACAGACATGCCACGAATCATATCGATTACCGCAAAATTCATCTCTTGTTCAACTTTATGTTGTAGCGGAACATTTCTCATTGCGATTTTATAAAGTTTGCCTAATGTAAATGAAAGTATCACTAACACCGGAATCATGAATAACCCTAACGTTACATTCATCTTTAACATTGCAATGGTTAATAAGATGGAAATTCCAAATCCAGCAATCACGCCAGTGACTAACATCATGGTAAAGTTTTCAAGTGCGTTTATTGATGTCGTCATAGCGCCTTGAATATTTCCTAGTTTTGCGTCATCGAAATATCCTAACGGAGCTTTCTTTAATTCATCTCCTACCTGCAAGCGGAAATTTCTAAACATGACATAGCCTTCCGCCGAAACAAGGATATCCTCCAAGTAACGGAACACAAAGTGGAATAAGATACCTCCCACCATAATCATTACGCAATTCCATATCACCGTAGCTGTTAATGCATGTATGTTCAAGAACGCAATATACAACGCACCAAAGATGAACATAAAACTAAAATTTTTGAAGAACGCAAAGAATAAGCCAAAGATAAACTTCACTTTATCTTTTCCAACTAATTCAAATAATCTACGAAAGTAGTTCATTCAACCACCTCCTTACCACTGTAGCTTTGCCATAGTTTTTGATACGCAGAAGAATTCTGTATTAATTCTTTGTGGGTACCGATGCTTTCAATCTTGCCATGACCTAACACCATAATTTGATCAGCACCTACAATTGTATTCAGTCGATGAGCCACAACAATCAGTGTCTTATCCTTCATTAATCTGCTTAGCGCTTCTTGGATCTTCGCTTCATTTTCAACATCTGCATAGGCAGTAGCTTCATCTAGTATGATGCACTGCGCATCCGCTAGCATCGCTCTAGCAAGTGTAATACGTTGTCTTTCACCACCCGAGAGAAACTTTCCACAATCACCCGCATTTGAATTTAAGCCTTCTGGCAACCGTTCAATTAGTTCTAAGCAGTTTGCTGCTTTCAAAGCCGCTTGAATCTCTTCATCCGTTGCGTCTGCTTTTGCAATCTTTAGATTCTCACGGATACTTGTGTCAAATAAGAAGTTGTCTTGTGCAACATACGCTACATGTTTCATAAGTTGTGATGTTGGTATACTTTTGACATCTTGGTCACCAAAGTAAATTCTTCCATCATCCGCATCAAAGAACCCAGCCATTAACTTGGCAATTGTAGACTTTCCACTTCCACTTTCTCCAACAATCGCAAATACAGAATTTGGTTTTACTTCAAAGTTGATATCATGTAATACTTCAATACCCTTTTCATACGAGAAAGATACATTTTCAAATCGATAACATTGATCTGATAGTGTTACTTCCTGATTAGGTCTTACAAGCTCAGGCATCGTAAGCACTTTACGAATCATGCGGAATCCTGTTTCAATGGAGGAGTAGATTTCCATACTCATCATAATTTGGAATGCATTTGGAATAATCGATAACGGTAGGATTAAGCCCAACATAAGTTGCCACATATTGATGATTTGTTGTGAGTACAAATATAAACCAACTGGTAACGTTCCAAGAATTGGTGAATTTACAAACGCAAATAATATAGCCATCGCGATCCAGCTTTGTTTCCACCAATCTAATGTAGAGGAGAAGTAGTAATTAACAGAATCTGTAAACTTTTGATAACTACGTCTGCTCTGCCCAAATGTCTTAATGACATGAATCCCATTTACATATTCAACGATTCTAGCATTTAAATCTTGATTTGAATTGAGCCAAGTATACATACGCTCATCACTGTTATGATACATGATGATAAATCCCAAAATAATAAATGGAACACTCACAAAACATGCTAGACCTAAACGATAATCCACCAGGAATAGAAGGATGGTTGCTAGGATTGGGTGTAATAAACGAGAAGGTAACTCAGGCATGACATGCGCAATCCAATCCTCCAAAGAGCCAACTCGATCAACGATTAGCGCTTTATAATATCCTATCGGTGTTGAGGTAACATACCCAAGTGGAACACGTTCTAACTTCTCACTTAATTTTTCACGAATACTTCTAAGAATCTCAAATGAAATTCGATGACTCTTTACACTAGATAAACATGTTAGTGTGCATTGTAGCGCAAGAGCCAGCAGTGTTAATCCCCCATATAAGTAGATCTTTTGTAAATCTATATGATTTGTAATCACTGCGGTTGCGACATATGCCGCAAAGAAATAAGATGTAAACTTTAAACTTTCACCAAAACATGCAAGCATAATCGATATACGCATTTTTCCTTGTAACTGTGGAGCGAAGGAGAACAACCATTTATTGACTAAGCTTGGACTAATGGCATCCTTTTTCTTCGTTTCTATCGACCGCTTAACATCTTCTTTAATTTTCTCTTCAATCTCCATTTAGTTCTCCTTTAGGTGTCCCTTTAATATTGAATAGCCAATATATACACCAATGACAGATAAAATGAACGTAATAACTGTTCCAAGAATTCCCATGACACCTTGTGTTGCCTTGACCATCTCTAACATTTGATCTGGCTTTTGGCCTCTTGCAATCCATTCATTCATATACTGTTCTGCAAAGAAACATGCAGGAATAATACCACCTAAAGCATTTCCAACATGGATAAAACCTGACGCAATCGCAACCTTTAGCACACTTGGTTTATTTGATGTAGATGCGATAACATCCGCTAAAACGGCTCCTATCATGGATGTAATAAACCAAGGTAGATAACCAGCTCCCATCAGTGCGAATACTCCCATAATGATGAGTTCCATCAGGGTAAATTGCCACATCTTACCAATCTTACGACTGATAAAGATTAAGATTGCTCCAGATAACAGTCCACAAACACCTGGACTAATCGCATGTCCAAATGGACCCATAAGCGAAATTATCATCATTGCTACAAAATACACAATGATATATAACGCTGTCAGTAAAGCAAGTAATACAAAATCCTTCATCTTTAAATTCATAATTCATCCCTCATTTCTATAAAAATTTGATTGAATTCAGATATATGTTTTGCATCAAGCAAAATATCTTTCTTTACAGTTTTATCTTTTAAATACACAACACGATTACTGATATAGCGAATAAACTCGTAATCATGTGATATGACGATGACACATGCTTTCTTTTTTAACTCTTGAATTTCTTTTGCGACTCTATGCATAGATATAAGGTCTAAACCACTGGTTGGTTCATCAAAAATGATAACTTTACGATTACTCAAGATTCCTAGTGCGACTTGTATACGCTGTTTCTGTCCACCACTCAAAGAGAATGGATGCGTATCTGCGTACTTTGTCAGTTGTAAATAATCCATCACATCCCGTATATCTTTTTGACTAATCTTATGATCAGCGATTTCAAGCTCTGCTTGTACGGATGTACCAAATAATTGGTAATCCGCATCTTGCATAATATAGAAAGGCATCTCTCCATTTATTTCCCCATGCGTGCATGGAATACTCTTGCACAGTAATCGTGCTAGCGTTGTCTTGCCAACTCCGTTTGTACCAACAATTGCAGTAACTTCGTTGGTAAAGAAATCTAATGATATGTCCTTTAAGATATCTTTGTATGAAATACCCACTAACGAAAGAACTTTTTCTTTCTTTTCACTAGGTATTTGAAATGGAATATCCAT
>CALBKL010000103.1 GCA_937895985.1 uncultured Solobacterium sp. | reverse complement strand
CGAGAGAGTATCTTTTGTTTTCCTGGGAAATGCTATAATTTGAATATACAGGAGATACAATTATGAACACAAAAGAAGCTGCTAGCAAATGGGAATGTTCTGTTAAGACGGTAACGAAGTTATGTGCGGATGGAGTTATACCACTGGCAGAGAAAGATGAAAGAGGAAGATGGATTATTCCTAATGAATGTGAAAAGCCCCCAGTCTCACGTTTTCGACTTTGTTATCTGATGGATATGATTAACCAACTCAAAGAAGGTGTGGTATATAAACATATCAAATGGGGTATCAGTGAGAAAGAATTAGTAGAGGGATATAAGTACCTCATTGAAAATGCGATGGTTTCTTCTTTTGACGTGCATCAATTAGAGAAAGAACTTCCAAGTGCAACTGTTACTTCACGTGGTAAAGCACTTATGGAAAGAGAGAACAAAGAAGGTTCTAGCCAACGTAAGTTCAATATAAATTTTAAAATCAATACAGGAGTATTTAGTTTTGAAACAGGATATGAAAATACAAAAGGGAAATAATATGGATAGTATTGAAACTGAACGCTTAATTCTACGAAAATTTGTATTCTCAGATAAAGATGATCTATTTGAAATAATGTCAGATGAACAGACAAGTTTAGATGATGGTGGTTATCATGCTTGCAAGGGACAGGATAAAGAATATCTTGCGTTAATGGAAATCCTTAGTGCACAAAGAAGATTTAGTATTATCTTGAAGGAAAACCAAAAGATGATAGGTATGATTAACCTTCAAGACGATGCAAGAGCAGTCGCTTCCTACGAGTTAGGGTTTGTAATGAATCCAAACTATCGAAGAAAAGGATATACGTATGAAGCAGTACATGCAGTCATAGAATATTATTTTACAAATCATTTAGTACAGATGTTTAGCGTATCCTGTTTTCCGTACAACAAAGCCTCACAACATTTAATTGAGAAGCTAGGCTTTGTGTATGAAGGAAAGGAACATAAGGCATTTAATCATGCTGTATACGGACCTGTTGATTTATTATGTTATTACAAGGACCGGGATGAATAGGTAATATGAAGAAAGTAATTATAATAGGATGTTGTGGTAGTGGTAAAAGTACATTTGCAAGACAGTTACATGCATGTACGGGAATCCCTTTGTTTCACTTAGATCAGTTAAATTGGAATGCGGATAAGACTACGGTGGAAAAAGAAGTATTCTTAAAGAGAGTTCAGGATGTGATTCAAAAGGATTCTTGGATTATAGATGGAAATTATGGTTCTTCTATGGAAATGCGTATGCAAGCATGTGATACTGTATTCTTCTTGGATTATCCAGTGGATGTGTGTATACAAGGCATTTATGGACGCGTTGGTAAGGTTCGTACTGATATGCCATGGGTAGAAGATGAAGTTGATGAAGATTTGATTGAATTTGTCAAAAATTATGAGAAGGAAGATAGACCGGAAGTTTTAAATCTTCTTTCAAAATATAAGGGAAAGGACATTCATATCTTTTGTTCTCGTTTAGATGCCAACCGGTATTTAGAGTCATTAAAATAGCTGTTATTTGTCACAACTTGTTGTGACTTTTTTTGATGGATTATTCATTGACGTACAGTGTGAAAGTAACTAAGATTGATGTGTAAATGAAAAAGGAGGTGGAGATATGATTCTAAATAATGAGAAGAAGTTAGGCCCTACACCTAAATCGACTGGTGTTGAACAAGAGTTTCAACAGATTGCGAAAACAGAGGAATCTAGTCTTCTACAGGAATTAGCTTGTACACGAAATGGTATTAGCGATGAAGAAAGAGAAGAGAGATTAGAGAAGTACGGCTATAATGATTTATCTGCGATGCAGAAACATAGTTGGGCGTATTTCCTTGTACATAGTTTTGCGGATGCGTTTATTATCGTTTTACTTGTATTAGCTATTGTGACTTTTGTTGTGGAGTCGGATATCTTATCTGGAACAATTATTCTTGCACTAGCATGTATGAGTGCAGTAATTCGTTTCTTCCAAGACTATGGTTCTTACCGTGATATGCAGAAGTTAAAAGAGATGGAGCATGATACGGTTAGAATTCAGGTTCCAACGGAAAATGGTACTGAGGTAAGAGAAGTACCGGTGGAAGAAGTGGTTCCTGGTGATATTCAATTGATTGGGTCTGGAGATATTGTCAGTGGTGACTTATATCTTCTTGAAAGTAAGGACTTATTCGTTTCTGTTTCTGCCTTTACAGGGGAATCTATTCCAGTTGAAAAATATAAAGGTGTTGATGATAGAACCGTCAATGCGGCAGAGTTAAACAATATCTGTTTGGGTGGTTCTACTGTAAATTCCGGTACAGGTGTTGGTGTTGTAGTACGTACCGGTAAAAGTTCTTATCTAGGTAAGATTTCTTCTACAATTCATACAAAGAAGAAAGAGACGGATTTTGATAAGAGTTTGTCGAAGATTACAAGAATCTTAATTACTTACATGGTTGTAGTAGTTATCTTCGTGTTATTAATTAATGGTTTGGTGAAGAAGAATTGGTTAGAAGCGTTCTTATTTTCTATCTCTGTTGCGGTAGGTATTACACCAGGTATGTTACCGATGATTGTTAACGGAACACTTGCCAAGGGTGCTAAATTCCTAGCAAAGAAGAAGACAATTGTTAAGAATATGTCTGCGATTCAAAATCTAGGTGCCATTGATGTTCTATGTACCGATAAGACTGGTACACTAACGATGGATCATGTTGTACTTCAGAAGTATCTTGATGTAAATGGTGAGGATTCACATTTAGTATTAAATTATGCATGGATGAATGCATACTACTCTACGGGAGTTAAGAATCTGATTGACCGTGCAATCTTAGCCTATGGCGAAGAGAATGATGCGCATAAATACGCTGGTGGTTATGTGAAGTCTGATGAGATTCCATATGACTTTGAACGTCGTAGAATGAGTGTTTTGATTTCTAATCCGGGTGGTGAACACTTGGGTGGAAATGTTGAAGAAATTCTTCCGATGCCACAGGATGAGGTACTTATTACAAAGGGTGCTTTGGAGTCTGTATTAGAGTGTTGTAGTCGTATTCGCGTGAAGAAGGAATACATGGATATTCACGAAGAGGATCTTGCGAAAATCAACGCTCTTGCGGAAGAATTAAATAAAGAAGGCATGCATGTCATTGGTGTTGCCGCAAAGAAGAAAAATGTAGGTGATACAACCGTCTTCCATGCGGAAGATGAAACAAATATGACATTCTTGGGTATTATTGCCTTCCTCGATCCACCAAAACCAGATGCAAAAGAAGCAATTCGTGGTTTGTATGATGCTGGTGTACATGTAAAGGTTATATCTGGTGATGCGCCTGTTGTCGTCGAACATGTATGCAAGCTTGTTGGTATGAAGGTTGGCGATCAAAGTGCTGTTACAGGTTCTGATTTAGAGAATATGAATGATGCGGAATTATCTTCTGTAGTGGAGAAGAATGATATCTTTGCACGCTTATCACCAATGCAAAAGAAGCGTGTTGTGGATACGTTACGCAATAATGGTCATGTAGTTGGTTATATGGGTGATGGTGTAAATGATGCGCCTAGTCTACACGATGCGGATGTAGGTATTTCAGTGGATAATGGTACTGATGTTGCAAAAGCGAGTGCGGATATTATCCTGTTGGAGAAGAGTTTGACGGTTATTCTCAATGGTATTTATGAAGGTAGACGTATTTATGGAAATATCTTGAAGTATATGAAGATGGCATTATCCAGTAACTTTGGTAATGTATTCTCTGTACTCATTGCCTCAATCTTCTTACCATTCTTACCGATGTTGCCATTACAGATTTTGATTCAGAATTTGATTTATGACTTTACACAGATTGCGATTCCGTGGGATAACGTCGATGATGAATTCTTACAAATACCACATAAGTGGAATAGTGCTTCACTTGTGTCATTCATGAATGTCATGGGTGGTTTCTCATCTGTATTTGATGTACTGACGTTCTTGGTATTATGGTTTATCTTAGGGTACAATACACTAGCCATGCAGAATTACTTCCAGACTGGCTGGTTTATTGAAGGGTTGATTTCTCAGATTTTGATTGTACAGTTTATACGTACATCAAAGCGACCTATCATTGATTCAAAGTGTGATTCTAGACTAGCTCTTGCATCTGCATTTGGTATCTTTGTAGGTATTTCAATTCCATATTTATTTGATAATCTAAAGAATACTGTATTTACAGAAATGCCGTTTGAATACTTTGTTTATTTGATTATTATCTTGGCACTCTATAGTACTACGATTGAAATCGTGAAGAAGTTCTATATCAAGAAATATGGTTCTTGGTTATAAATAAACGAGAGAATATTGGAATCGATTGGTTTCAATATTCTTTTTGTTGGTGCTTGATGGGGATTGGACATAGTAGGAAGATATCGAAATATGTTAAAATACAACTATCAGGAGAATTTATGCAACAGGAACAACAAAATGCATTTAATCGTCAATGTATTAGTGAGGCGCTGATACGCTTGATGGAAACAAAGGCATATGATGATATTTCCGTTACGGAAATTTGCCGTATGGCTGGTGTATCTCGTATGACGTATTATCGAAATTATAGTAGTAAGCGAGAGATATTCAGCGATTATATGAAGATGATCGTAGATGAGTTTGTCCGCGTACAAAAAGCGAAGGATTTAAAAGTACGTTCGTATGAAATGATTCTTGCGGGATTTTTATATTTCTGTAATTACGAGAGCTTTATTGAATGTTTAGACCAGTCAAATTTATCCTCTATCCTACAAGATGGATTGAATTACTATATCGATAGTTATGTCTTTGAGCAGGGTGAAGATGAGTTACGTAGATATCATTTGTATTATTATTCAGGAGCACTATTTAATATCTATACGGTTTGGATGCGCAATGGTAAGAAGGAAAATGTTGAAGATGTGGCGAAAATTGTTTACGAACATGTTAAACGTGAACATCAAACACTTTAATTATCATGTATAATATTTAATAGAGATTTTCGTATTACACGACAAACAGGAGGAATTACAATGAATTGGAAAACGTTAGAAGGATTTGATGAGAAATTAGCAAAGGTCAGCTTTAAAGCACATAAGACTTTTGAGGGTAAGGTTGTTGAAGTTTTATACGGCGCAAAGGATGAAAATGGTAATTTTGTATTACCAAAAGATGATCAGAATGATGGCCATGGTAGATGGTTTGGTATTGAAACAAATGGAGAATATAGAATGTTCTCTTGGCAAAAACCAGCGTATTTAGGCGGTGGCATCGAATACGGTACTTCTCATAATGATACTGCACTTGAAGATATGGAGAATGATCTTCGTAAGAAACAGGAACTATGCCGTCAAGCAGAGAATATTTCAACAGTAGAAGAGTTTGAAGAAATTCGTAAGCAATTTGAAGCAATCGAAAACTGGAATACTCCAAAAGATGAAGAGTATGCAATTTGGTTTAGTAAGACTTTAGAAAAGTTCAATGCTAGAAGTCAGCGTCAAAGCGCAAATGCAGAAGAAAAAAAGAAGTTAATTGAAAAGGCTGCTAGTTTAGCAGATTCCACAAACTGGAAGGAAACACAGGCAGAATTTAGAAATTTACAGGATGAATGGGAAACACTTGGTAGTGCAGGTGTAGAAGATGATTCCTTATGGGAACAGTTTAAGGGCTATCGTAACCAATTCAATGATAAGCGTCGTAACTATTTTGATAATCTAACACAAGTACATTCTGAAAATGAAGAAAAGAAGCTTGATTTAATCAAGCAAGCAAAAGAGCTTGCTAAGAAGACTGGTAACTTCCGTGAGACATCTGAAAAGATGAATGATCTCATGGATGCATGGAAGGCAATTGGTAGTGCGGGCCGTGATAAGGATGACGAACTTTGGAATGCATTTAACGCATCTCGTCAGGGCTTCTATGATGAAAGAACAGCGTTCTTCACAGAGCGTGATGAAAAGCAGAAGGAGAGTATTCGTGTCAAGAATGCCTTAATTGAAGAAGCGAAGACAATCGCTGCTACAAAGGATTATGGTCGTGAAAAGACAGATCGCATGAAGGCATTAGATAAGGAATGGCGTGCTGCTGGATATTCTGGAAGTGATCAGAATGATGCGTTGTGGGATACATTTACACAGGCAAAAGAAGTATTCTGGAATGGTAAGCGTGAAGATAGTCAAAAGCGTCTGCAGGAAGCCTTCGACTACAAGAAGTCACAACTTCCAGTCGTAAGAGAAGAAATCAATAGACTTCAAGAACAGGAATATGAAACAAGTGACTATGAGAGAATTCGTAGTATTCAACGTCAAGTTGAAGAAAAGAAAGCTTTCTTAGAGAAGTTAAAGAACGATATTGAAGATATCGAAAAGAAATTAAACGCATAATTCAAAACCTCACTTCATCTGGAGTGAGGTTTCAAGTCAATGGGGGGATGAGAAATGTTGAAGAATATCGCCAGGGAACAGTATACAGAAGCGATACGTATGGCATGGCCAGCTGTGCTGGAAAGTGTTTTTGTGTCTCTTGCGGGTATTATCGATACACTTATGGTTTCCTCTATGGGTACATATGCAGTAGCGGCCACAGGGTTGATTCTTCAACCGAAGTATCTCAGTCTTAGTTTCTTCTTTGCGATTAATGTCGCAGTATCTGCCTTAGTTGCACGAAGACTTGGACAGAATAATCGACGAAACGCAAATCAGGTATTAGTGACATCAGTAGCGGTCGTTATACTGTTATGTATTGCGTTAACTGTTATAACAGTGATTTTTGCTGATCCGTTAATTGTGATATGTGGTTCCAATGTGGATACGCATGAGGGTGCAGTAATTTATTTTAGGGTGATACAGATCGGAATGATATTCAATGTATTATCACTGGTGATTAACGCTGCACAACGTGGTGCAGGTAACACAAAGATTGCGATGGTCACAAATGTTACATCTTCCATCGTGAATATCATCTTCAACTATTTATTGATTGGTGGTAACTTTGGTTTTCCAAAATGGGGGCTATTTGGTGCGGCGTTTGCGACGGTACTAGGTACTGTATTTGCTTGTGGTATGAGTATCCAGTCATTATTTAAGAAAGATAGTTATGTTTCGATTCCCTATATTCTTGAAGAGAAGATTAAACCAGATTTTGAAGCATTTAATGCGATTCAAAAGTTGGGTGCGAATATTCTGTTTGAAAACTGGGCTATGCGTGTAGGTTTTATGACGACTGCTGTACTTGCGGCAAGACTAGGCACTGACCAGTTTGCGGCATATCAGGTTGGTATGAATATCTTGTCGTTGGGCTTTGCGTTTGGGGATGGTATGCAAGTAGCGGCTGTATCGTTAATTGGAAAGAGTCTTGGACAACAGAAACCAGATCTGGCAAAGACCTATGGACATGCATGTCAGTTAATTGGTGTGGTGATATCGGTTATATTTGCGATGGTCTTATTCGTTGGTGGAAGAACACTAAATCGGTTCTTCTTTGTGGATGAATCCGTAATTGAAATGGGTGTTATGATTGCTCGCTTTGTGGCAGTTATCGTACTATTTCAGATATCACAAATTATTTATGGTGGGTGCTTAAGAGGTGCTGGTGATGTAAAATATACATTGGTTGTGGCATTGATCAGTGTCACAATTATCCGACCAATTTTAACTTGGGTATTGACCTCTGTATTCTCGCTCGGTTTAGTGGGTATTTGGTTAGGTGTATTATCAGATCAGTTGACAAGGTTTACATTATTACGAATTCGTTTCCATCAAGGGAAATGGGTGGAGTATAAGATATAGAAAGGCATTCAAATGGGTAATAAAACAAGAATTCAAAAAATGACGATTCTCAGTATGTTTATTGCGATTGAGCTCATCATGGCCATGACACCAATTGGTTATCTTAGTTTAGGTGCAATTTCCATTACGACAATGCATATACCTGTTATCTTTGCGGGTATCTTGCTTGGGCCAACAGAAGGCGCAATTTTAGGATTTGTCTTTGGAATGACTAGTTTTTTAAAGGCAACCTTTGCGCCAACGATAACGAGTTTTTGCTTTTCACCATTCTATTCCGTTGGTGATATTCATGGCAATTTCTGGAGCTTACTCATTGCGTTTGCGCCACGTATTCTACTTGGATATCTTTCTGGTTTGCTGTATAACGCATTTAAGAAAGCGAAGAAGAATAACTTTGTTGTAGAATCATTGATTGCGATTGGTATGACATTATTGCATACACTAATGGTCATGGGATTAATTTGGTTATTCTTTGGGCAAGTTTACGCTAGTGTAACAGGCTTAGCGGTATCGACTGTGATTATTACTGTCATTACAAGTAATGGTATTTTGGAGATGATAGTGGCAGGTATTATCATTCCGACAATGATGCGTGTACTTCGTCCAGTTTTAGATAAATTAGAGTTAGGAAAATCAGTACATGCATAATGAACAATCATACTATGCACGCATGCGTTCAACGATGAGTGATAAGTTGCGTGCTTTGGATGGGCAAGTTAAAAAGGGAATGCGTGTATTGGACTTTGGCTCAGGACCAAGTGAAGATGTTTATGAGTATGTACAATATTTTGAAGCGGATTATTATGCATTAGATAATTCAAGACAAGTACAGATATTACTAGAGGAAAAAGGGATTCGTTGTATCGACCTTACTTTTTTGAAGAGTACTGATATAAAGTTTGATATTATCTTTATGTCGAGCGTATTTCATGAATTACTTTCGTATCTTTCTCGTAATGAAGCAGCTAGTACGATGAATGTGGTGCTCTCTCATTTGAGTGAGCATGGAAAGTTAATTATTCGTGATTGGTGTGCACCAGAAGATAAAACATTTGCTAGAGTTGAAGTGATTCCAGAAAAGATAGAAGAAGTGAAACGATGGATCAAGGAACTTTCTGAACATGCGGTTTTTTTATCTGAAGTTGTTGTGGAGAAAAATATAATTCAAGCAAGTGTAGATGATTTATACAACATCTTATTACACGTAACTTGGGGTCAACAGTCTATCTTACGAGAAAGTAATGAATCCTATTTGGTTGATCAATCATCCATCAAACAGTTTATTCTTAATGGGAATCAAAATATTAAGCTAGTTAGCCAGTGCGCATATTATCAATCGGATTATACAAATTATTTGTCAAACTATTTTAAGGATATAGAGGCATTTGTAAAACAATATCATATTTGTACAAAACAAGTTATCGTTCTCCAGAAGGCATGAGCATATATTTTGCAAAGATTCATGAGTGATGGTACGTTATAGACATCAGTTAGTGATAACTTACAGAAGGAGAAATATAAAATGAAAATCGTTTTTGTGACAAGAATGGGAAATACAGATGAATTAGTAAGACAGAAGTTAGGTTATAAAGATGCGATGTTAATCGTTGATGGTAGTGAAAAGGTTGATGGAGACTATGTACTCTTCACATATACGGATGGTTATGGTGAAGTTCCAGGTGTAGTTGAAAGCTTTCTAGAAAATAATAAGGCTGGCCTAAAGGGTGTTGTGGCGACTGGTTCTATGGCTCGTCATGCGGATACATTCGCTTTGGCTGGGGATAAGATTGTAAAGGACTTTGGTGGTGTATTAATCGCTAAGGTTGATGTTCAGGGAACGGAAGAAGACCACGCTAAGATTAAGTCTGCAATTGCGGCTTTATAACGAAAAGAAAACATCGGTACGCCGATGTTTTATAGTTTATAGAGTCTTACAACAGTTTCATCATCGATACCTTCGATGGAAACATCAATGAGTTCATCACGAGAGGTTGGTACATTCTTGCCAACAAAATCTGGTCGTATTGGTAATTCGCGATGACCACGATCAATCAGTACTGCAAGCTGTATAGCTTTTGGACGACCATGCGAGAATACTGCATCAATCGCAGCTCGAATGGTTCTGCCAGTGTAGATAACATCGTCTACGAGAATTACTACATAATCTTGAATGTTCTCTGGTAAACTGATACCAGTTGTCTTTGGAGTTTCGCTAAGCTCTGTAAGATCATCTCGGTATAAAGAGATATCTACCTCTCCAACAGGAAGTTCAACATTTGTGTACTTCTTAATGTTTTCAGCTAGTTTCTTCGCTAGTGGTATGCCACGGCGTTTGATACCAACCAAACATACATTTGGAGATGTACTATCTCGTTCGATAATCTCATGAGCGATACGTGTTAATGAGCGCTCAATTTGTGCTTGATCCATGAGTTCTGTAATCAGTTCCATATCATACCTCGCAACCTCATTATACAAAAAATTAGATAGAAAGTGATAGGTAATCCTATGAATGAAAAGATTAAAAAGACTATATTAGAAACGGAATATAACAAACCTTCAAAAGAAGAGTTGAAAGGGAAGTTAACAGAGTTACAATACGAAGTGACACAGAATGCGAAGACGGAACATCCTTACCAAAATGAGTATGATGAGTTATTTCAAAAGGGTATCTATGTGGATATTGTCTCTGGGGAACCATTATTCTTGTCCACGGATAAGTACAATTCTGGTTGTGGATGGCCAGCATTCTCTAAGCCAATTATTCCAGAAGTAATTACGGAGAAGGTTGATTTACAGTTTGGTATGGTACGAACGGAAGTGCGTAGTCGTTATGCCGATAGCCATTTGGGCCATGTCTTTGCGGATGGACCACGTGATAAAGGTGGTTTGCGTTACTGTATTAATAGTTCTTCCTTACGCTTTATTCCGGTTGAGAAGATGGAAGCGGAAGGTTATGGCAGTTATATTGAATTACTAGATAAATAATGAAAAGTAAAAGGGATTTGTCATTCATACAAATCCCTTTTAAGTAATTTGGTTATTGTAATGTAGATAATTTTTGTTTCTTGAAAATCCAAAGTATCATAGCTGCAATCGTAGAGAATCCAAATAATGTAGTGTACATCGCAATGTTTGTTGTATCAGCAGTTTTAACACTTGCTTTGGTAATGACAGTGATTGTTGCTATTTGTGTAGCACTTAGACCATCGTTATCTGTCACCTTATATGTAACGGAATAGGTACCGAGTACATCTTTGTTGAAGCCACCGTCGTTGATAATTTGTACGCGATTTAGGATATTGCCATCTTCGTAGTCATCTGCGGAAACGACTAGTGTCATAAGGTCAAGATTATCACCTTGGTAAATTGTTGTATTCTTTACTTCTAACACCGGTGCTTGGTTAACCGCTGTATAGATTGCATAAACTGTCATATCGTTATTTACAGTTGTACTACCAGTAAATACTGTGCCTGTACCATCGGCTGCTGTATTCCATTCTTTAAATACGAAGAATCCAGTTCTGCTTGAATCTGAAGGCATTGATTGATTTGTTAGTACATCTGCATCAATGGATTTACCTGGTTCTACATTAACAACTGCATGGGTTGTACTATCATTCATAAATGTAACTTTGTTTTGGTTGACTCTGAGTGAGTATGTAATGAGTTCTGGCTTATTTGCGTCGCCTCCATCATCTTTACCACTAGCGAGTTGTCTTCCGGCAAATACGATTGTATTGCGATCGATATGATGTCTATTATCGTTTTCTGTTGTGGTGGCGTCTTGATTTAGAATCGCGTTATTGTCAGTTGTATGAATAAGCTCGTATGCACCATAAACATACCCTGTTACAGTACTATTTTGATTAGGTTCAATATCCGTAGTTACTTTGAGACCATCGATGCTTAGTTTCACGGAATTTACTAGACGTATCTTTGCGTATACATCTTTTAACATCTCGTAATTTGCAGGTGCGTTGAGTCTAGCAGTAACAACAACTCTTCTGCCACCATTTTCTTTCTTAACGGATAGCGTTAGATCATCAATACCAGTTAGTGTATAAGTGGTTGAATCAAGAGATTCTAGCCCCTTTGGCAAATCCATTACGAATACTAGTTCACCATCTGATTGTGTAATTGCAGTCTCAGGCATATTATCCTTCATCATATAATACGCAGGGAATTCGGAGTTTAAAAGACTAATAAATTGGGTAAGTAATGTCTTCTTTAAAAGAGATACATCTACATCAAAATCTAAATTGACTGTATCACCAATCATATGCTCAATGACAGCTGTGCTAGATAATCCTCTTTCTCGTATATCTGCGCGTGCATTATAGTCGGTGATTCCCTCATTTAATAATTCTGTTGCGTAATTAAAGTTATATGGATTCCACTGTTTTCCACCAGGCCAACGATTAAGAGTAGGATCAGTAGGTTGTCTATGTGGGAGATCTTTCGCGTATGTTCCAAACCATTGATTAATCACATCAAGCTCTTCAGAATCTACTTGTGGACTGCTTGAAAATCCGGCACTTGGGAAAAATGGAACTAATTCATCGTAGTTCAGTCTGTTATACCAACTTAAACGACTGCTTGTAAAGTAGTCATTTAGATATGTAGGAACTACCCCCTTATAGTTATCATTTTGGAACCAATTTAACTCAGCCCAATAATTATCCTTTGTGTACTCTTTGTATTCGTCAGGCATTTCTTCTGCAATGACTTCGGTATGTAAGAGCGGGGTTGTCATCATTACGCATACCAAGATGACAAAAAGTTTCTTTAAGAGTTTCATCATTTCTTCCTCCTTATGATACAAACAATGAGCATAGAAAGTTGATATTCGCAAAGGTCAGAATATCGTTGTAGTATTGAAGGATGCTGGTTGAATGAACTGTATAAAATATTGTTGAGAAAGTCACCATTCATTTGAATAAATGAATGGAAGTGATTAGGCAGTTTGCCTAATATGGTACATATACTATAC
>CALBKL010000102.1 GCA_937895985.1 uncultured Solobacterium sp. | reverse complement strand
ATTATACACTATGAATCGTCCAGTTCGGCATCACAATGAAAAAACCAGAAGATTTTCTTCTGGTCTAAATCAGTTTCTAAAAGCTAGTCAGCTAATGTTCCAAATGGATCCCATGGTAAGAGTTCCTTTGGTTCTTCTACTAATGCCTTCAAAGAAGCTTCAGATAAGTACTTCTTATGTACTGCTACAACATAAGTATATTCATCAAACCATGAGTCAGAAGCGATAAAGTAACCCTTGTTACCAATCTTTTCACCCCATGAGTTTTCAATCTTCCAACGAGTAGGCTTTTCATCTACAAGGTTTACACCTGTTAGTACCATCGCATGGTTCATTGCGGATTCCTTATAGTCTAGCATCTCAGCCTTTGTCATATTCAGCTGCATATCTAATGTATTGGCATAATCATATTGCGCATTATCCCAAAGACCAGTATCACGGTCAGCATCCTTACCACAATCGCAACCAAACCATACTGGATAACCATCTTTCATCTGCGCAATCGCTGCAGCTTTGAGCTCATCCATTGGTACATTTAGAAGTTTTACCTGTTCTCCATCAACGACATTTCCTAAGTACTTAACTGTATAAGTCTTATGGAATGGCTTATCCTCTGTAGGTCCATGAATCACACTGATATAATCAGATAAATCAATTCCTAGATTTGCGTAAAAGTCTAGTGGTTTTACATTGTACTCCACATGGTAGTTACCATCTTTATCGTTGTATTCAAATGTAAATTCCTGTGGTGGTAGACCAAAACAAGACGCAATCAAGCCATAGATTTCTTTCAGTGCGACTTCCTTTAATGCTAGAATTTCATCCTTCTTACCTGCTTGTGCTAATTTACGACTATCCACCGCAAACTTACGTAAACGACGATTTAAAATCGCATTCATCTTAGCTGTATGGGAGCCTTGGTAAGTATCAGGCATCGCACTCTTTGGCGCAATACCATACTTCTTGACAAGGCTTACTAACATGTTCCACTGGCCACCATCACCAACAGCCCACTCTAATAAGAAACGCATATTATCGCTTCCTACAGGACCATCAATTTCCTGTAGTATACACTCCATAAACCAGTTTGCCTTTTCTAGTTTGTCGTAGAAAGCAATATAGTTCTGTGATAACTCAAACTCAGCCATGTTATATTTCTTTGCAATAAGTTCTCTTAAAACATTCATGGAAGAGAAAATCCAACAACGACCAGATTGGTATTGATTTGTGACTGGCATTGTTTTTAAATCAATTGAGAAGATATTAGGATTATTTCTTTCTGCATCAAAATTACGACTAATTGTACCGATATCATTCTTCACCAAGGCATTGCGAACAACTCTTGCCTTTTCATCTTTTAAATAATTCTCACGTAATGTATCAATTTTCTGTAATGTTACAGGATTCATATTAGACATTTTAATTACCTTCTTTCTATGTAGTATGTTATAACTAACTCACCTATTTTTCAATTGATAAACACTGATAAATTCTTAACTTTTCGCAGAAAACTCCTGTTTACAATGTGGACAATGAATCACAACTTCTCCTTTCCCCCTTGGTATACGAACAAGTTGATAGCAACGTTTACATACAAAGTACTTATAGTCTTTATTTGTGATATTATTTTTGACTGCTTTAAACTGTCTTGTCACAAAACGATTTGTGTCTTGATACTTTCGATTTTCAATACTGCGCTTGGTGATATTTCTTGATGTAAAGCGATACACAAATATGCCAAAGATCACAAATGAAAGTAACGCCGGAATACTATTTTTTACAAATAAACCCAATACCAAGATTATTACCATCATGATGAGTAAATGTGTATTGAGACGATCCATACCGTAACTTCTTCTAAGACGATATTGTAATTGTTCAATCAAACGATTTCTTCTTTTCATATATACTTCCTGTTCTAATGACAGGATTATATCACTTCCTACGCACAATCGATACGATGTCGAAATACTTCTTCTAATAAAGAACGATAGTTTTGAAAACGTCTTTGTAATGTCCGCAAGGACATATGATACTGGTATGCAATATCTTTTTGTCTAACTCCATCAATGTAGTAAGACACAAACATATCCATTGCCATCTTCCCATGTACCACTTTCATGTAATGCATGATCTTCTCTACTTGTTCAACTTGTTTTAAAACTGCTTGATATTGTTTCTGAAGCATTTCATCTGATGATTGTTTCATCTTCATTTCTAGTGCTTGTTGTAATTGTTTTTGTAGTGGATATGCTTTGCATAAATCCCTAAAATAATCTTTCCTTCTACACATACTGACCCTCCACTTTTTCTATACACGATTACATATAGATTCCCATAGAAAAAGCTGAGTTTCACTCAGCTAAAAAGTTAGATCTTTACCCGTTAATAGATGGTACGCTTCCAAGTACTTCGCAATTGTCTTATCAATCACTTCCTGTGGTAAGCAGTAATCACTATTAGGATTTTGTTTTAACCAGTCTCTAACAAACTGTTTATCGAAGGATGGTTGTCCTTTACCTGGTGTATAGCCTTCGACTGGCCAGAAACGGCTAGAATCCGGTGTTAACATTTCATCAGCTAGTACAACCTCGCCATGTTCATCCAGTCCAAATTCAAACTTAGTATCAGCGATGATAATACCCTTTGTTCGTGCATATTCAGCACATTTCTTATAGAGTGCAATCGTATAATCTCTTAACTTCTGCGCATACTCTTCACCACGTTCTGGGTATGCCTTCTTTAAGATTTCCACAGACTTTTCATAACTAATATTTTCATCATGTTCACCAATCTCTGCTTTAGTAGATGGAGTATAGATTGGCTCAGGAAGTTGATCGCATTCTCTTAGACCATCTGGTAATTTAATATTACATACCGTCTGATCCTTTTGATAACTTACCCAACCAGAGCCTGTAATATATCCTCTTACAATACACTCAATCGGCAACATCTCTAACTTCTTACACAACATTGATCTACCTGCAAATTTCTCGTTACGGAAAAATTCTGGCATCTGTTGTACATCAGTAGTAATCATATGGTTTTTTACAATGTCTTTTGTTAGATCAAACCAAAAACGTGACATTTGTGTTAAAACAATTCCTTTGTTTACTACTTGGTTCTTCAAAATAACATCGAATGCAGAAATACGGTCGGTCGCTACCATAATTAAGGCATCATCAGCGTCATAGATTTCACGTACTTTGCCTTCTTTGATTGGTGCATATTGTTTCATAATGTTCTCCTCCTTAATGAAACACGATTGATAAACAATTTAAACAGAAAAACGGCATTCAAAGAATACCGCTTTACATTTCAATATAGCCATTCTCATCAGCCGGCTTAGAAAGCGCGATGATGAATTTATAAATTCCATAGATTGCTGGGATACCTGTCCAGCAGAAAATAAGTGAAAGCATACCTGCACGCGTGTTACCTGCATAGAATTCTTGGGCGCCAAAAACACCTAAGAAGAACGCAAGAAGAGCGTACACAACTTTATTGACACCACGACCATTTGTTTGGTTTGTAAAAATACTTTCAGCCTTAGTAATAATGATACTATCATCATTGCGATAGATATTAACATAGTCACCAATTCGTGGTGAGAAGTTAAAGTATGCGATATCGAATTCTTCTAAGCTTCCATCAGTCTTGCCAACGGATACAATACGATTTTCAATACGAATAATTTTATCCATATCTAACCCTCCAATGTCCATATTATACATTATCATGACTTACTTGTCATAATTGTCATTGATTTTGGATGAATTTCGACAGTAACTGTACGATGTTTACCACCATCTTCTCCATCCAATGTCCATGCTGTATTTTCTTCACAGATAAACTCAATCTTATCGGTCTTGAATGCATGTACATACTTTGGATCAATATTGCCTGTCGCTACGCCTGTTAATACGTTATGTAATACTTCAAGATTATCTAAAGCAGCGACTAACAATACTTCAAACTTTCCATCATCTAGTGTGGAATCTTCATAAAATGGTAGCTTAAATCCACCAACAGATGGTGAGTTAGAGATTGCGCCAAATACAAACGTACCTTCTTCCTCAACTCCGTCATGAATAAACTTCATCTTTGTACGATTGGTTAAACTAGCGGGAAGATTACTAAGTGCATTGAGTACATACGCTCCATATCCTAGTATCTTCTTTGACTCACGAGATGTTTCGTAGCTTGTTGCGGTAAATGCACCAAAAGCAGCTACGTAGTTAAAATATGTACCATTAAAACAACCTACATCATAAGAGAATGGCTTACCAAAGGCTATCGTACGGCAATAGGATTCAACTGTACCTTCTCCATCAATTGCTTTACTAAAGTCATTAGTTGTACCACCTGGAATATAACCAATTGGTAAGTGAATATCCTGATGCATCATAATATTCACAACACGGTTTAGGGTTCCATCTCCTCCATAAACTACAATCGTTTCAAATTCAGAGGCATGGTTGATTAATATCTCCTCTGAACCTAAACCCTTATCTGGCATGATTGGAAACACAGTTACTTCGCAATCAAAGATGGTTAGATTCTTAATAATATCAAAGACAATCTTTTCGATTGCATTGTTACCTGCTTCAGGATTGAATAAGAACATTACTTTTTTCTTCATAGCATCACCTACTTCATCTTTATTCTATCACTTTCATACAATGAAAAAAGGAGATTTCTCTCCTTTGTGTGTTTGATTAAGCTTCTGCCTTCCAAAGGCCGTGTAAGTTGCAGTATTCATAAGCTGCTACAACTTCATCACCTTCCGCTAATACGAAGTCAGCGACTGGTTGATCTGTAGGTAATAGTGCCTTACGCTGTACACCCTGCTTTGTTTCTAAAGCGATGAACTGAATAGAATGTTCTTCAGTCATTGGGTGAAGAACAGATCCAACAACTACATGAACCTTGTTGCCTTCAACTGTTATCACAGGTACGTGCTTTTCTCCTGCAGCATCTGTTGAATTAGCCTTTAATTCAACCATTTCTGATCCTTCAGATGTGAATGCTGTGTCATTTCCTAATACTACTTCGATAATTTCTTTTGTTGTTCTGTTAATAAAAAATTTCATGTTCACTCTTTCCTCCTAATATTTATTGGGCTGATGATTTATAGGAACGTGATGCGAATTCATGATCCAATAAGTATAGGGCTTTAGGATCACTTCCAAATAATTCCATCTTTTGAATTAAGTCAGCAGCGTTCTTTTCTTCTTCTGCCTGTTCTGAGATAAACCAATCTAAGAACTGTGTTGTACGATAATCATTTACCTTGCTTGCTTCAGCATAGATTGCATTAATAGATGCTGTAATGAACTTCTCATGAGCATAAGCAGCCTTTAACACATCAATATCTTCTTTTGACTTTGACTCTGGCTTAGCGATTGCTTCATAAGTAACCTTTTCATCATTGTCATGTAAATAAGCGATGAACTTTAACGCATGGTCCATTTCTTCCTTAGCTTGGATGTTATACCAGTTAGCGAAACCATCTAATCCCTTTTCAGTAAAATGGTTGGCAAATTCTAAGTATAAATAAGCACTGTACATTTCTTTGTTAATCTGGTCGTTGATTAGTTTTGAAACTTTCTTCTCCATTATGAGTTCCTCCTATGACCGTAGTCACTTATAAGATAATAGAATTACATTTCATTTTCAAGGAACATGCCCATTTTCTTAAAAAAGAGACTTAGAATTTCATCTAAATCTCATAATCGATGCAAGAACGGGCTTGAATCTTATCTTTTAATAAAGCTTTTAGTTTTAAATGTTCTGGATGAACTTGGTATGCATTTAATGCCTCAAAGGATACAAAATCAAACACTAAGGCAAAATTATAATTTGTAGAATCTGCATCTTTATGATTACATACCACTTCACCAC
>CALBKL010000101.1 GCA_937895985.1 uncultured Solobacterium sp. | reverse complement strand
CTGTAGCACAACGTCTTAACTTAAATCCTTGCTTTACAAGTGGCTGTGCCAACTGTTTCAAAGACTCTGCAGGCTCTTGTTGACTAAGCCAAATCAAGAATTTTCTTGATGGATCAGAATACACAAGTGGTGGTTGGATCATGAATGCATGTTGACAATGAGGACATGTATGTCTAAAAATATCTCCACTAATGCACGCTTCCTTGAGGTCTGGATCTTGTTCGGCGTTGATTGCTGTATAGATTGTTGTATCAAATTCCTTATGACAATAAGGACAAGTATATCTAATATCTTGGCTTTGGCTCATGTTATTCTCCTAACTCTTCATAGAGATTCCAGAAAAATCAATCCCTAATTTCCCTGTCTCATTTACAATTTTTTCTAACACTTCTGACTCTTCTTCGCTGAGTGTTTCTCCACCGAATAAGATAATCAAATGTGCTTCATCATCTGTGTAATATGGGATTGCCCATACTTTATCTGTAAAGTGTAATCCAATTTCTTGACTAGGTTCTTCATCTACTTCACCTACAACAAACGGCCCATGGATTCCTGTTAAGCGCACTGTTATCTCGTGGATAATAGAACCATGCATGACACCTGCTAGTACAGTATCTGGATAGAATGGATCACGTAATGCGTCTAATCTTTCATCTTTTCGCAAACGTCGTAAGTCTTCATCCTTCGTTTCTGTCTTTTCAATCCATGAGGCATTCTTCTTTACCATTTGCACGGTTTCATTAACAACTCTGACTTCACGGTTACATACTTGTTCCATCGTATAGAACCCAAGCATTTCTGGATCATCCATTCCTCTAAGACATGTTTCCCATGAATTACCGATGGATAGCACATTAAACATCAACATTCCATCTTCTGTACAGTACGCTGAACATACCGCATAACAATCATCCTGATGTACTTCAATCTTATCTTTTAACAGTTCTGTTAAATCATCCGCTTCAATCGTAATATACTTCTGATACATCACTGTAAAATTTAGTTCTGCGACTTTCATCCATCAATCCTCCTTCCTGGTGAAAAATGACAGGTCTTTACGACCTGTCATTATTTTAACATTGATTTGTGATTAACGTCTTCTTCTACCTAAAATTCTTAGTAAGTATAGGAACATATTGACGAAGTCTAGATATAACTGTAATGCACCATAGATAGCTAGTTTATCTCTTTGATCTGTTCCATCAGCTGTCATGTAGTAGAACTGCTTGATACGTTGAATATCAAATGCTGTATAAATCATGAAGATAAATAGTCCAAGATATGCAATCAATAGATTATTACGTAATGCTGGAATAAAGATAGATACGACACTTGCGATGATTAACGCAAATAATCCTCCAAGTAAGATTCCTTGATACTTTGTTAAATCAACATTTGTAACATGACCAATCACTGCACAACTGATAAATAAGATTGCCGCAAATACAAACGCTTGGAATACAACCCCTACTCCATACGCAAGTGGAATAACGCCAAATGTAACACCACTTAGAGCTGCGTATGTTAAGAACAATGCATTACATGCGCCTTTTGATAAACGTGTAATTGCCGCATTGAGAGAAATTACTAATACAAACTGCGAAATCAATAAACCAATCTGGATAAAAAATGCAAAATCGCTAAAGAATACGATACGTGCTAATGTTCCTCTTGTGACTAAGGAGTGGTAGAAAAGATACGCAACTGCTGCTGTAATCGTTAAACCAATTCCCATGTGTGTAAATACTTTTGTTATATAAGCTTTGAGACCAGCTTGCTCATCATAAGCTCCATAAACATTGTTTCTGTCAAATTCACTCATTGTTAAGTCCTCCTGACAATATTATTATATGACAATTTGACCTAAAGTCAAATTGTATATTTTAAGTTTTATTTTTATTTTTGATACCAATGTACCAAGTCATCTAGCATTTCTTGACGTTGTATAGCGTTGTTATTTTCAAACCATTCTACATCCATCTGATGATGGAACCACGTATACTGTCGCTTTGCGAATTGGCGAGAATGTTTTTGAATCTCTTCTTTAACTTCTTCAAGGGATTTCTTTCCTTCAAAATAGCCTTCCCATTCACGATAGCCAATTCCCTTCATACATGCATCTGTAAAAGATACCCCATGCTGTAATAAGCTTTCTACCTCTTGTTTTAAACCTGCTTGAAACATCTTTTCTACACGTGCATTAATGCGTGCATAGAGCTCTTCACGCGGCATTGTACAGCCGATAATGCGTGCATCATACAACATACGATGATCTTGTTCTGCTATCATCTCACTCTGTACTTTTGAGCTTCTTCTTGCAATAGTCAGACTTCGTAATAGGCGCTGTCGATTGTTTGGATGAATCTTCTCACTTTGTTTAGGATCTAATTCTACTAGTTGCTTGTACAGTTCTTCATTACTGTAGTTTTCTAAGTCCGCATCAATACCAGCACCACTTTCATCACTGAACTGATAATCATACAAGCATGCCTTAATATAGAGTCCAGTACCACCACAGATAATCATCGGTTTCTTACTATTGTCTATTAGATCTCTCGCTTTTGCTTGAAAGTCCGCAACTGTATAGCTTTGTTTGGTCGTATAGATATCAATCAGATGATGTGGTACTCCATCCATTTCTTGGATTGTCACCTTACCAGAGCCAATATCCAAGCCTTCATAAACCTGTATGGAATCTCCACTGATGATTTCTCCACTTAACTTCTTCGCAAGTTCAATCGCAAATTCACTCTTTCCTACTGCAGTAGGGCCAACAATGACAATTACTTTTTTCATCGTAAGAATTCCTTTACTAAGGTCTTTTCATCCAGTGTGATAAAGGTTGGTCTACCATGTGGACAATGATATGGATTTTCACATAGAGATAATTGACGTACAACTTCCTTCATTTCATCCATCGTTAAACTACGATTAAAGCGAATGGAATGATGACAAGCCATTGTCGCAATCTTTTTCTTTTCCATGCGTGCATATTTTATATCGCGATCATTTTTAAACAGATCAATTACATCATTCAAAAATTGTGTCTCATCAATATCCTGCATCCATACTGGTACACTATGTACAACTAATGTATCTTTCCCAAACGGTTCAAATACAACATGGATATCTTCCACTGCCGCATTGATTTCTTCAACCCGTCTTACAAGATCGTTACCCGCATGAATTGTAATTGGCACTAAACAGTCCATCATCACAGGATCTTGGTTTAGCTTTGCTTTATACTCTTCATAATGCACACGCTCTTGTGCCGCATGTTGGTCGATGATGACTAGCCCCTTCTCTGTTGCACAGAGGATGAATTTCTCATGGAGTTGACCGATGACTTCCATCGGTGGAAAGACTTGTTTCTGAGGCTTATATTCAGGATATTCTTGTTCAAACTGCGTTGAGACACGTTTGAGTTCAGCTTCTGTTTCCTTGATTTCTTCTTCTAAAGTTATTTCTTGTTTCTCAACTTTTACTTCTTGTGCTGTAGAAATAACAGGCTCAACAACGGATTGTCTGCGCTCTTGTTCCTTACGATACTCTGCTTCCTGTATCAAACGGTCAGTATCGAAAGAAATTGGTTGATAATATTCTTGTCTTGCTTCACGAACTTCCGCCGCAGGCGCAAGAACAGTGCCACGCAACATATTTGCGACATTGTTTTTAATAAGTGTTTCTAGTTGAATTTCCTTTGATAAACGTACTTCCCATTTGGAAGGATGTACGTTTACATCTAAAAGATGAGGATCCATTGCTATATCTAAGACACAAATTGGATATCTACCCTTTACAATGAAGTCTTCATAACCATCTTGTACTGCTTTATATAATTTATAGGTTCTTACCATTCTACCGTTTAGGAATAGATTCATTCCTGTACGGCTAGCACGTGTGATATTTGGTTTGATGAGATAACCCTTCACACTATAATCAAAGTCACTAAAATCTACAGGAATCGCATTCTCTGCGGCCATTCTGCCAAACACCTGATATACAACCTCTAAAAGATTGCCCTGTCCGCTAGTGCGGAAGGATTCTCTATCATCACTGCGCAAAATAAACGCAATCTCTGGATGGGATAACACAAACTTCGAAACAACATCCTGAATGAGAGATGCTTCATATGCAGCGGAGCGCATATGCTTAAGACGTGCAGGTGTCTGATAGAATAGACCTTCTACTGAGATTTCTGTTCCCTGATTACATGGATATGGTGTAACACTTTCCGTATTGCCATAGGCAACGACAACTCTTGTCGCATCCTTACCATCAGATGTGCTTAATACCATCCTAGATACAGAAGCAATCGATGGTAGTGCTTCGCCTCGAAAGCCCAATGTATGAATGGACCATAAATCATTCTGTGATTGAATCTTTGACGTCGCATGACGGCCAAAACAGAGTTGTG
>CALBKL010000100.1 GCA_937895985.1 uncultured Solobacterium sp. | reverse complement strand
TTGAATCTCTTCTGCTTTAAAACGACGCATATACTTCCTCTTTTCTACTTTTATCCCTATACCTTATAATTATAGCGCGAAATATGGAGGTTATTAGATGATTCGATTCGATAGTGACTATACAGAGGGTTGTATTCCTGAAATACTAACAGCCTTAACAAATACAAATGATGAACAAACCATTGGCTATGGTAAAGATAACCATTGTTTCAACGCCGCAAATTTAATCAAACAAACCATCAAGCATGAAGATGCGGATATTCACTTCATGGTTGGTGGCACACAAACCAATATCGCTGTTATCACATCTATCTTAAAGCACCACCAAGGCGCAATCTGTGCGGAAAGCGGTCATATTAACACACATGAAACAGGTGCACTTGAATCCGTAGGACATAAATGTCTAACATTACCAACATCCAACGGAAAAATCACATCCAAGCAAGTCGACATACTGATTCAAGAGCACTATAGTGACGCCAGTTCTGAGCACACAGTACAACCAGGTATTGTATATATTTCCTTTCCTACAGAAAGTGGCACCCTATACTCCAAACAAGAACTCACAGAGTTATATACAGTATGCCAAAAGCACAACATCCCTCTCTTTATCGATGGCGCAAGACTTGGCTATGGCCTCATGGCCAAAAAGAATGATGTGACCTTCGAAGATATCGCAAATCTATGCGATGTATTCTACATCGGTGGCACAAAAGTCGGTGCCCTATTTGGTGAATGCATCGTCATCTTAAATGATTTATACAAAAAAGATTTCCGTTACTCCATTAAACAACATGGTGGAATGCTAGCCAAAGGAATGCTTGGCATCCAATTCGAAGAACTCTTCAAAGACAATCGCTATCTTACAATCTCAAAACACGCGATCGATATGGCAACTATACTCAGCGAAGGATTTCAATCAAAAGGATATCATTTCTACTTCCCAGCCGAAACCAACCAACTCTTTCCAATATTCAAAAATACAAAGTTAGAAGAACTTTCCAAAGAGTTTGCCTTTACCCCTTGGGCAAAGGTTGATGAAACACATACTGCTGTACGCTTTGTGACATCCTTTATGACAAAGCGTGAAAACATTGAATACCTACTAACAAAAATATAGTTGCGTCAAATCACGCAACTATATTTTCTTTATTCATGAATTGAAATGACTGTACCATCATTCTTCCAGATACTATTTTCGTGTACCACACCTCTGACACAAGATGTCGGATATACACGAGAGTGTCTACCAATCACAGTACCTGGATTGAGTACTGAGTTACAGCCAACCTCAACATAATCTCCAAGCATTGCGCCAAACTTCTTAAGACCCGTATCAATTCGATGATTATCTTCTCGAATTGTGACAGGACGCTTATCACTCTTCACATTGGATGTAACCGAACCTGCACCCATATGAGAATAATATCCTAAGATAGAATCTCCTACATAGTTATAGTGTGGTGTTTGAACATGGTCAAACAGAATCACATTCTTTAACTCGCAACTATTTCCTACGACGCAATCTGCACCAACCAATGCCGCAGATCTGATGAATGCACAATGGCGTACTTCTGTACGTGGCCCAATGATACATGGTGCACCAATATAGGCAGATGGAAATACTGTCGCTGTCTTATGTATCCAAACATGTTCAGATACTTCAGTATATTCTTCCTTGTCTAATCCTTCACCCAACTTTAGAATGAAGTCCTTAATCCCAGAAAGAGCTTCCCATGGGTACGTAAATTGTAATAAATAGTCTTTCGCAGCTGTGTGTTCTAAATCATATAACTCATTAATACGGTACATAAATCCTCCTAATTTGTGGAATTATTGTTCGTTCCCTCAGGCAGTGTTTCCTGGGAAATGACTTCATCATTCATTACTTTATCAATCTCAGTATTAATAAAGTCTACTTGATTTTGGTACAGGTATACAACGGATAATACTTGATCCGGTGCGGATGCACAGTATTCGTTACCAGTATCACCATCAAGATGATACTTCACAATATTCCATTGGATATTCTGATCCAACTGTTTCTTACATAATGCATAAATAGAATCTGTAGAAACATTGGTCAAGAACTTGCCTTGCAAGGCGCTCAAAATATTATTAAACGAACTAATTAACTCTGGACTTAACAACTTATGAATAATCGCAGAGAGTACAATTTGTTGGTGGAGGTTACGATCAAAGTCACCGTTAGGCAAACTATAACGTTCACGTACATACTCTAACGCTAGCTCTCCATCAAGATGTAATGTACCCTGTGGATACGTACGGCCTGTAAAGTGTGTTGTAAATTCAAATGGATTATCAATATCAACACCATCAATTGCGTTAATAATATCTTCAAATGTCGTAAAGTTTACTAACATGTAGTAATTCACATCTGTTCCAAGTAAGTTACTAGCACCCTTTAATGTATTTTGAATACCATTTAAGCCAAGATGCGTTAATTTATCTTTCTGATTCTTATATGCAGGATTTGGAATATAAGAGTCGCGTGGCAAGTTCGCAATCAAAATCTGATGTGTATCTGGATTTACCGTTACTGCGATATCTACGTCTGTTCTACCTTCCAAGCTTAACTCACCAGGCTGGTCATTTCCCGCAATAAAGAATGTAAATGGTGTATTCGCAAGGTTTGTCTTATCTTCTGTTGCTTGGGTTGTTTCTACCTTGCGGAAATAACTACCTATCAGTTTTGTATCTGTCTTAAAATTCTTAAATTCATCCGTCTCTAAAACTGTCGATAAATACGAATCACTCAATAATAATACATCACCTTGATTTGTATATAAGTTCTTTACAGCAGACTGCACAGAACTACTGTTGATGGTCTTTAGATTATCATTCTTTAAATCCAACCGTAACTTCTCTAATGTATAGTTTTGATTATTTCCATCAACGCCTAAAGCAGTGATAAATTTTGCGTTTTGATATTCTGCTAACTTCATACTCTCTTTATACTGAGAGTTAGCGAAAGTATCTTTATGCTTGTCTTTATACGCATCTGTCATAACATAGATGCCAATTCTAACCTCATTACCTAACACAGAAGAGAAGACATTACTCAAGCGGTCTGTATAGTACGGTAGTGCAATATTTACGATAATAAGCGCTACCGCAAGCACTGTGTTTACTACCTGTGCAAATACGTTATTCGGCTTCACCTTCGATGTTAGTAAGAATGTTAACCAATCAATCACCGCAAGTACAAGTACTACGATAATACTCCACTTCGTTGGAAACATTGGCATACGCCAGAATGTAATCGCAAATACAATACTCGCAAGGAAAAGTATCAACCATAAAAATCTTGCGCTAATATATCTCTTCTTACGTTTTTTCTTCTTTCGAATTACTCTGTTTGGATTTTGTTCCGTCATAAATGTTTTCCTTATTTATGAAGCTTTTACCAGTTTTCCAACTAATACATATCTACCATCATCAACATCATAGGAACATGTCGACAACATTACAATTTGGTCTGTTGCTAAAACTGTCTCATCACTCTTAAATGTTGAGGCAGACACGAAACGATCGATATAACTCAAAAATTCACTATCACTACCAAAGTCATATTGTACATAGTTACCCGTACCCGTTGTAGAATATCCTGCAATCGGATAAATCTTGTATGTACCATTTGGTGTCTGAAAAACCATTTCCTTATGACTATCATAGTAAGACTGTTCCTTATACTTTTCGATATCCGCAAACATCGAGTCATTTAACATATGGTGACCATAAATCACAGTATTCTTATGACTGAAATCTCTTCCGTTGTTGTAATCAATAAATACTGTTCCACTTAGATTGTATGTGCCATCAAATAAGTGGTCCAAGTAATAGCTATTGCCATACTTATTTTCATCTGTACTAGCACCAAACACAACCGGATAATCTACATTGGAGTTTGGAAGTGTAATCCAACCAGCACAATCTGGATTCTGCTCTAACAACTTCTGAAAGTCTAATGTAGAAGTTGTATCATCTTTGCCAGTATCCTTCTTAGTTGTAACGGCATTCTTACGTAAGTTATCATACGCATTTCCTGCTTGGTTATAACTTGCTAAACCTTTATATAACTGATAGCCAGAAAAAATCGCAACACCTAAACACACAACCATGATGATATCAAGCGCAATTCTTCCCACTCTAGACAATTTCTTTTCATCCTTTTTTTCTTTCATATTAACCTCTGCAATATTTTACAGTCGATTGACTGACTGTGCAAGCATTCGCCAAATGCACGCAACTATGTAATAATAATACCATGTTAGGCGTAGACATCGTAGATATGCATCGAATTGACATAGAAAAACCCATTATTTCACATGTTTTAACACAATCTGAAATGGTGGAATTCTCCTTAAAGCATACTACCACACAGAAAAAACAATACTTTG
>CALBKL010000099.1 GCA_937895985.1 uncultured Solobacterium sp. | reverse complement strand
TGCACAGGCAAGAAATGGTGAATTAATCTATAAGACAAAGACTTCCTTGACCAATGTGGCTTCTGCTGGTGAAATTAGTTTTAGTATTGATAGTGCATATCTAAACCAAGATCCAAACCAAATTCTTACGAATTTGATTCAGGTGAGTTTAAGTACGGATGCGACTCCAACGGTGGATGCACGTTCTTTTAATGCAAAGTCTACAGAAGAGTTTAGATATAATTTTTGGACGGATCAATCAACGGAGACGATTAATAAAGGTGATACTACAATTTCATTGATGGCATCCATTACGGGTGGCAAGTCATTGACAGAGGCTGGTAGTAAGACAACTGTTGAAATTGAATATCCAAGTGATATTGAATTTGTTTCCCTTGAAGAGACACAACTCTATCATAGAAATGGAACTGTTGTCTCTACAACAGAGAGTGGTGGCATTAAGACTACAAAATTAGAATGGGATGAGCCAGGTTCTTATTCTGGAACTCCTGTATTTAAGCCACATGTTAAGGTTCCTGCAAGTTCTACTCGTGCAAGTGGATCTACCTTTAATATTGTTTTAAGGAATTTTAAGAAGACGATTTGGGATGATACGCCAAATGTTGATCGTACATCTAGTAATGTTTCTACAATGATCGTTAAGATGATTGATGGAGTTGATCCAGAACAGGTAACATCGCATGCTTTAACAGATACGGCAGTTAACTGGGCGTATCAAAAATATGATACTTATAATGTACGTTTAGGTTCTATGTTGATTAAGAATGAACTGACGACTCCAACAAAACCAAAGACAATTGAAATGACGATTGATGAGACGGATACTGCTATTATCCGTGGTGTAACAATTCCGTATCATACTGATATGGTGTATGGAAATATCTATTGGACATCCGCTAGTGGTGCTAGTGGTGCAGCTAGTTCAAGTATCCTACAGAAGTCTAATGTTTCTGCGCTAATTACAAATACTGCACTAGGGTTAGATATCAATGATTCTATCAAGTCTATTAAGGTTGATTTGGGACCTATTCCGGCACAATATGATGGTGTTCGTCCACAACGTGACCTATTAGATACATGGAATCCAAATAATAAATTTATTAGTGATGGTGAATACTATGGTTGGTCTTATATTCCAAACGGCGTGTACGGAAGTTGGAAAGTAGGTACAAACGCAGACGTTAAGACAACTGTTAAATTTTATACAACAGGCACAACACCAACCGCAGGTGATACTTACCACTTAACGGGTAAGTCTAAGGCACCAGAAGTAAAAAATGGTGTTGGCTCGATCAATAAGACACAAATTCTAGGTGGAAATTCCTTTACGGTATCAGGACGTATCGATGATGCCAACTGGGACTGGAATCCACTTCAAGAGCCTGAGATTTATGTGATTATGCCGGAAGGTTTTACATATTCAAATCTACAGGTTACTGAAGGAACATTAAGTGCACCAACTTATGTAGGCGAGTTTGAAAAAGATGGTGATAAGATCAAGGTTTGGAAATATTCCATCGACATTGGCCAAGAGACAAGAGGTCAATACCAACCTAACTTTACTAGTAAGAATATGACGGTGAAGTTTGATGTTCATGCGGATAAGACCGTCAAGGTTGCGACTTACCACATCAATGATTTCTTAGGTATTACGACGAAGGATTTCGACGCGATTGGTGCAGTCATCAAACCGGAAAAATGGGACCGCAGTAACTGGAATACTGACAAATATACAACTGTATTTGGTACAGCGGTTAATTCTGGTAAAACGATGGTTTCCCTATCTGAAAGTACTGGTGTAAAAGTAAATCAAGCTGCAGAGGTAAACGCACATTCTTCCTTAATTGATAAGGATACAGGTGCAGAGCTTATCTATGATAATACTTCTGCGACAACAAAAGAAAACACAACAGTTGTACTAGGAAAAGGTGATACGACAACGATGCGTATCAAACTTAGAAATAACAGTGGACAGCCAATTAACTACGCAAATGTATTTATTCCGTTACTCAATGAGAATTTAGACTTTGGTCCTTCATTCATGCCAGAAGGCGCAACCCAGTTACCACTGAAACTAGAAAGTGTGGAAGCGACACCTAACTTTGAAGTGAAATACATCAAGTTAAGACCAGGTAAAACTTATGCACTCAATCACGCCCCACAACCAAGTGATTACGATATCGTTACAAATCCAGCAGATGCCAATATGGTGATGCTTGTAGCGAGAACAACTGTAAGTGATGGAGATGGCGGCAGAATTGAAGTTACATATAAAGCTAAAAATGACCTATCGATGTCTTATAACAATAAGGTGGATGTTATTACGCCAGTGTTAGATTATGACATTAATGGTAACCGTGCGACATTAACACTTGAACCTGCGGCGATGACCTATCATGGTTCTTCAATCAAAGTCACAAAAGAATGGAAGAATTATGATGGAACAGGATTAACTGCTCCAGTAAGTGAAGTAGAAGTAGAGTTATAT
>CALBKL010000098.1 GCA_937895985.1 uncultured Solobacterium sp. | reverse complement strand
GTTTATTTCCTTGTCGATGTATAAAAAAAGAAGCCCCAAGACTTCTTTTATTGATTCATGGATTTCATAACGGAACGAATCTGTGCCTCACTTGGCTTACGTCCCATTTGCATAAACATTGCACGAACCATCTTCTCATTGATTGGTGGATTTTCTTTCAGTTGCTTTTCGAAATATTTTCTTGTTAAAAAGAATGTTACGATTGCACCGATTAATCCTCCAGCAATGAAGAATCCTAATGAACTCCAAAATTCCATAACTTACACCACCTATTCTTCATGTACCTTGTTATTTTATCTTGTTTTGTACATGCTTGCAACGGCTAAAACAGCGTTTTATTTTGCTGAATCCTTCGCTGTCGTAATTTTAATTAAATCAGCGTAGATATTGTAAATCTTTTGATACTGCTCATCTGTCATTTTTGGATTTACATCTATATCATAGTCATCTAAGACACCTACATGGAAATCTACAACTCTACCATTTTTAACTGCCATAACATCCGGAATGTAGAGAGATGTCCCTCCACCCTGTGGATTTTCAAGGTATGTTACATCAATAAACTCTTCAACCTTTTCACGATACTGCATAAACTCTTCATCTGTCTTGTAGAACTTTCTACTTACGTCTACATAGTAGACCGTAACCCCAGCATCCTTAGCAGCTTGATTTAATACCGCGAATGCTTTTTGACTATATCGTGAGTCAGGTTTCGCAAATACCAGTACACCTGAGTATTTATTTTCAAAGAATGTAATAGCGGATGGTAATGAAATCTCCTTAATGGATGGTTCCTTGTCTGTAATCTCTGTAAACTCTGAGATTGTACCATCTGTTACATAGTCTAATTTGTATTGTTCCTTTGGAGTGCAACCAAGCATGAATGCACATAGAACAATCATCATTAACTTCTTCATCAGTGAATTCCTCCTTCAACACTATCATTTTATCAAAAAAAGTCGGTATCATAACCGACTTAAAGAAATATTAAGACCGAAGGTAGATATAGTTCCCTCTTCTGTAGAGGTGGGTGTCCTTGGTAAAACTTCTGGATCCTCGCTCGTAACGAGTTTTCACTCCATCTTACGCAATCAGAACTCCCTTATATCATATTGTAGGAAAAATATGTTCCCTCCGGCACATGTATTATAGCACTAGAGGGAAATAAGAATAGTCTTGACACTTTTATTTTTCTTGCTTAGAGATTTCGATACCCAAAATATCTAATTGTTTCTTATCAACAACATTTGGTGCTTCACTCATAAGGTCAAAGGAACTATTTGTTGTTGGGAATGCCACAACATCACGGATGTTATCTGTACCAGCCAATACCATGATTAAACGTTCTAGGCCAATACCTACACCACCATGTGGAGGTGTTCCATAACGGAAGGAATCTAAGAAGAAACCAAAACGTGCTTTCGCATCTTCTAGTGAAAGTCCGATTGCTTCAAATACCTTAGCCTGTAATTCTTGACTATGAATACGAATTGAACCAGATAAGAGTTCATATCCATTTAATACTAAGTCATAGGCACGTGAAGAAACGTTTCCTGGATCAGTGAATAGTTTATCTACATCTTCTTCTTTTGGTGCTGTAAATGGATGATGTGCTGCTACCCAACGCTGATCTTCTTCACTGTACTCAAACATTGGGAAATCCGTAACCCAAAGGAACTTATAAGTCTCTTCCGTAGGAATCAAGTTTAACTCATGTCCTAAACGTACACGTAATGCACCTAAAGATGTCTGTGCAATTCTTGCGCTATCCGCAATGACTAGTACCAAGTCGTTATTTGCAAGACCCAACTTCTCTATTAACTTCGCCTTTTCTTCCTCACTTAATACCTTTGCGATAGAACCAGTTAATAAATCATTTTCCATCTTGAGATATGCAAGTGCTTTTGCCTTAAAGCCGTGTTTTACAAAGTCTTGTAATTGATCTAAACCTTTGCGGCTATACTTATCAGCCGCATTTTCAAACTTCACACAGTTTACAACTCCACCGTTTTCAATTGTATTCTTGAATACTTGGAATTCTGTATTTTCAAATACAGATGTAATATCTTGAATCTCATTACCAAAACGCATATCTGGTTTATCGGAGCCAAAACGATTCATCGCTTCTTCATAGGTCAAGCGTTCGATAGGAAGGCTCACCTTATGACCAAGGGTTTGTTCAAAAACATGTGCCAAAAGTCCTTCCGTAACTGCCATCACATCATCTTCATCCACAAAAGATAATTCCATATCAAGTTGGGTGAATTCCGGTTGACGATCAGCACGCAAGTCCTCATCTCTAAAACATCTTGCTATTTGGAAATATCTGTCAAATCCTGACACCATAAGTAACTGCTTGAAAAGTTGCGGTGATTGTGGAAGTGCATAGAATTTACCGTTATTTACTCTGCTTGGCACAAGATAATCCCTTGCTCCCTCAGGAGTAGGTTTATTTAGTATAGGAGTCTCAATTTCTATAAATCCGTTATCACTCAAATAATTCCTTACTGAATTTGTAACCTTTTGTCTTAATACGAAATTTTTTTGCATCTTAGGTTTTCTAAGGTCTAAATATCTATATTTTAATCTCAAATTTTCTGAAACTTCATCATCATCCTTAATATATATCGGCGGAGTCTGTGAGTCATTTAATATCAAGAGGTTAGTTGCAAAAACTTCTACATCACCTGTTTCCATTTCGCTATTTTTTGCACTTCTTTCTCTAACTGTACCTTCAACAGCTATTACATACTCACTACCTAAGGTTTCAG
>CALBKL010000097.1 GCA_937895985.1 uncultured Solobacterium sp. | reverse complement strand
GAAGGTACATTCTGTGTTATACAACAGAGTGGGACAATTACTACTCCACTTAAGTTAGCACCAGGTAGTTATACGATTGAAGAAATTAGTAGTCCTGATGGATTTACAAGAGAGACACAGGAGATTCCTTTTATATTAAAGCAGGAGAATGTTGTAAATGTTGATGAGGATAATAACCAATACATTACAGTCGAAGTAAAAAATAATCGTATGTATGGACAGCTTGAACTACAGAAGCAGGTTGAAGAATATCAAAGTGACCGTAATTTAGTAACAGAAAAGAGTCTTGCTGGAATCATTTTTAGATTGGTTGCGGCAGAAGATATCATTGAACCAATCCATGGAAAAGTGATATTACCAAAAGGACAGACATATACAGAATTTACCACAGATGAAAATGGATATGCATTCGTTGAACATATTCCTTTAGGAAAGTATGTTGTACAAGAAATTCAGACACTGGATGGACTTGTATTAAATGAAACGACATACCCTGTTGAATTCAATGCAGAAGATGATGTGACATCTACAATTCATCGTAAACTTACAATTACAAATGAAATTACAAAGATAGATATCACAAAGACAATGATTACAGGTGGTCCAGAAACACCTGGTGCGAAATTACAAGTGATTGACGAAGAAAATACCGTGATTGATGAATGGGTATCCGCGTATCAAGTAGTACATAAAATTGCAGGCTTAACTGCAGGGAAAAAATATACTCTACATGAGGAAATGACTGTGGATGGATACTATTATGCGGATGATATCACATTTACAGTGAATGAAGATGGCTCAATACTAGCAGTAGAAATGATAGATAAGCCTGTTGAATATCTCATTGAGAAAGTAAATGAAGAAGGCAAAGCAGTTAGTGGTGTTCGTTTACAATTAAGGAATCTTTCAACTGGAGAACTGGTTCCGCTTCCTAATGATGGTATTACAACCGATGAAGGATTCCATCTAAATAACCTGCATGCAGGTCAGCAATACGAATTAGAAGAAGTAGAAATTATTAATGGTGTACACCGTGCATCAACAATCCAGTTTACAGTTCCAAAATATAATCCAACAACATCAGGTCCTATTAAGATTCAAATGATTGATTTAACAGTTGATATTTCACTTAAAAAAGTAGATGAAGATGGCAAAATAGTTGTGGGATCTACCCTTGAAATTTATGAAGCAACACAGAATGAAAATCAGGAATATATACCTGTATTAGATGAAAATCAAAATCCAAAACTGGTTTATCGCTTTACTACAACGGATGAAGATGTTTATGACATTGGACAGTATGTAAAAGGAGGTAATACCTATATCCTACATGAAGTAGAGGCACCATTTGGATATGAATTGATGGACCAAGATATTGTCTTTACCGCAACAGGCACAAAGGAAAAACCACAGCTCATTCAAGCGGTTGATCGTAAGAAGAAAATATATGTTCGCGTAAAGAAGGTGGATGCAGAAGATCATGATACAGTACTTGAGAATACAGAATTTACGATCTTCCATTCTGATAGCACAATCGCAAAGGACATCTATGGAAGAACTACGGTTGGCCTAACGGATGAGCATGGATTCGTGGACTTTGCGGTACCATATGCTGCAGAAGGATTGTATGTTATGGAAACTGAAGCACCAAAGGGATATGAAATCTCTGTTGAAAAGTATGAAATTAAACACCTTTCTAATCTAAACTTCAATCCTGATAAACCCGTAGAATTAACAGTTGCGGATGAAAAAGAAAAAGATATTCCAACAGGTGTAGGGATTTCCTTTGGTATATGGTTCTGTATTGTTGGTGGAATTATTGGCATTGCATGGACTTTTTTCTCAACAAGACGTAGATAAAATAGATGATAGTAAAGATTAAACTCTCTTTGTG
>CALBKL010000096.1 GCA_937895985.1 uncultured Solobacterium sp. | reverse complement strand
AACATATTGGAAGCGGCATCAAAAATTTGTAAGGCAACTTTAGATAACAAGTCAATATACATTTTTGGTGCAAGTCATGCCGGAATTTTAAGCCAAGAAGCCTTTTATAGAGCAGGTGGTTTAATTAATATTAATCCAATATTTGCACCAGAAGTAAGTGTAGATAGATCTCCGATTACATTAACTAGTAAAATGGAAAGACTCGTTGGATATGGAGAAACTGTAGCTGAGTCAGTAGGTTTTAAAGAGGGGGATATACTAATTGTTCACTCTGTATCAGGAAGAAACCCTGTGACAATCGAGATGGCTAATACAGCCAAATTAAAAGGGGCAACGGTTATTGGAATCACAAATATGTCCTATTCCAAAGAAGTCACTTCACGGCATCCTTCTGGAAAGAAAATGTATGATTTATGCGATATAGTTATCGATAATCATGGAGAAATTGGTGATGCATGTATTTCTTTAGAAAATGCTCCTCAAAAAGTAGCTCCTACATCTACGGTTGTTGGTGCTACAATTCTAAATAGTATTTTTTCTGAAGCAGCAAAGTTAATCTCAGAAGCAACTAATGGTGAAATGATTCCTATATTTGCAAGTGCAAATATGGATCATGGAGATGAGTTCAATAAAAAACTATTTAATAAATATAAAGAAGTAATTCATTACAAATATTAGATAGTGCTAGATGAATTAGGTTAATAAGTTTCTAAAATGCAGAAGACAGGATGCCGTAAAGAGATAATATCTTTACAATAAACAACCTGTCTTTTTTTATTATTTAGACTTTATTGTGATAGTTGGATTGACACCACATGTGATACCAACTAAATTTAATATATATGTGTGTATACGAACAAATTCATAAACATATTAAGGAGGGTCTTAATGAATACAATTGAATATTACTTACAATATCCATATCGCTTAGAGATTGTTCCTGATGTAGATGAGGGTGGATATGTCGCAAGCTATCCTGAACTAAGTGGTTGTATTACAGTTGGTAAAACGTTGGATGATGTTGTTAAGAATGCTGAAGATGCTAAAAGGGAATGGATCATTGCTGCTTTGGAAAATCATATTGCTATTCCGGACCCAACAACTTCTGAGTATTCTGGACAATTTAAGTTACGTCTTCCAAAGAGTCTTCATCGATCTTTAGCGCAACACTCTAAAGAAGAGGGTGTTAGTATGAATCAATATTGTGTATATCTATTATCAAAAAATGACGCAATTAAAAATAGTAAATAAGCACATTAAAAAGCCAGACTAGCTGGCTTTTTGTGTTAGTTATTTCTATCTTTCATTGTTGGGAATAAGAGTACATCACGGATGGAATCTGTTCCTGTTAACAACATTACGAAGCGGTCGATACCGAAACCGATACCACCTGTTGGAGGTAGACCGTATTCAAGTGCCTCTACGTAATCTGTATCCATCTCGTTGGCTTCATCATCACCAAGTTCTTTTGCCTTGAGCTGAGCTTCGAAACGTTCTCTTTGATCGATAGGATCGTTTAATTCTGTGAAGGCATTATCCATTTCAATACCATTTACTAATAACTCAAAACGATCTGTGAAACGTGGATCTTCTGGGTTCTTCTTTGCTAGTGGTGAAATTTCAATTGGGTGACCATATACGAATGTTGGTTGTACAATCTTATCTTCACAGAATTCTTCGAAGAATAGGGAGATGATATGTCCAACTGTCATCTGGTGTGGTTCAACTGTGATGTGGTGTTCCTGTGCAAGCTTGTATGCTTCTTCCACACTCATTGGTTGCCAGAAGTTAACACCAGTAACTTCTTTAACAGCATCTACCATGTTCCATCTCTTGAAAGGAGCCTTTAATGAAATGTCCTGGCCCATGAACTTGAAGTCTGTTGTACCACAAACCTCTAATGCAACATGTTCAAATAAACCTTCGTTTAATTCCATCATGCCTTCAAGGTCGGTATATGCACAATATGCTTCCATTGTTGTAAATTCAGGGTTGTGCCTGAGGTCCATACCTTCATTACGGAAGATACGTCCAATTTCATATACTTTTTCAAGTCCACCAACGATTAATCTCTTTAGTGGTAACTCAGTCGCGATACGTAAATAGAAGTCCTTATCTAATGCGTTATGGTGAGTGATGAATGGTCTAGCATTTGCACCACCTAGGATTGGCTGTAAGATAGGTGTTTCTACTTCAAGGTAGCCTTGGCTATCCATGTAACGACGGATTGCGCTCACGATACGTGGACGTAAGATTGCAATCTTACGGGATTCATCATTCATGATGAGATCGACATATCTTCTACGGTAACGTTCTTCCTTATCCTGTAAACCATGGAACTTATCTGGAAGAGGGCGTAGTGCCTTGGAGAGGTGAGTATACTCATGTGCTTCAACGGATAATTCACCAGTCTGTGTCTTGATGACTGTACCACGAATACCGATGATATCACCTAAGTCGCTTGCCTTAAATAATTCATAGATTTCATCGCCGATGATACGCTTATTAATTACAACCTGAATCTTTCCTTCACGGTCTAAGAGGTGAATGAATCCTAACTTACCCATTCTTCTCTTTTGCATGATACGGCCTGCGATGGAAACTTCAGCGTGTAAGCTTTCTAATTCTTCAGCGCTCTTTTCGCTATATTCGTCTTTAATCAACTGTGAGTTGCTTGTACGATTGAATGCTTTACCAAATGGGTCAATACCTTGTTCGCGTAAGGCGTTCATCTTTGCAATACGTACTTCCTGTTGGTCTGTTAAACGAACTTCTTCAACAGCTTTGACGAGTTTCTTTGCATTCTCCTTGATTGCTTGCTTTGTACTCTCAAGTGCAGCTTGTGCTTCTTCTAATGCTTTTTGTCTTTGAGCGAGTTCCTTTTGGAGTTGCTCAGTAATGATGTTCTTTTCTTCTGCCATATGATGACCTCCTTTTCATATAAAAAGCTCTACGTCAAGGGACGAGAGCTTTGTTCGTGGTACCACCCTAATTTACAGTATCTAATACTGCCTCATTTTTGATTGTTAACGCGATCGCGGAATGACTCGGGAGTCCTTGTCAACATATATCCTCTCTGTTTCACTTTCACCATCAGAAACTCGCTGTAAGATACTTTATATGTTCTATCTCCGTCGTTGTCCTTCAACACGCATAGTGTAACAATTTTTTATCAAAACTGCAATCAACTTTACTGGTTTTCTTCAGTGTTTTCTGGTTCTTTTGATAAAAGTTTGTTTACGATAATACCTAGTATCAATGCACAAGCTATAGATGTGATTGTAATCTTACTGAAGCTTAGTGATAATCCACCGATACCTGAGATTAAGATACTTGAGATAACGAATAGGTTTTTGTTGTGGTCTAAGTCAATCTTTTGAACCATCTTTAATCCACTTACAGCGATAAATCCGTAGAGGGCCATACATACGCCACCCATAACACATGCTGGGATAGTGGAGATGAATGTAACGAATGGTGTAAAGAATGAGATTAAGATACATTCAATTGCAGCACCGATAATTGTTAATACAGATGCGTTCTTTGTGATAGCTACACAAGCAACTGATTCGCCATATGTTGTATTAGGGCATCCACCAAAGAATGCACCAACCATAGAACCAACACCATCACCAAGTAATGTTCTATCAAGGCCTGGATCTTTTAATAGATCTGTTTCAATAATACTTGAGATATTCTTGTGGTCCGCAATATGTTCTGCGAATACGACGAAGGATACAGGGATGTACGCTACTGCGATTGTTCCAATATAGCCAAGGTCAATATCCTTAATGCCTTCTAGTGCTGTAATAAATGTGAAGTCTGGAATCTTAAAGAAAGTTGAGAAGGAAATACCGTTTGCGAATAAATCAACGATAGGTTGATAGTTTAATATCTGCATTGGTTCATAACCTGTCTGCACACCGATAAATGTTAGGATAGCGGCTACAATATAACCAGCTAAGATACCAATGATGAATGGAATCATCTTGGCATGGGATTTACCATAGGTACTTGCAATCATTACACCAAGTAGGGCAATGATACCAACTAGTACAGCAAACTGTGTTCTTGCGCCTGTTAAACTACTTGTTTGTAAATCGCCAACTGCATTGGCTGCGAGTGATAAACCAATGATTGCGACTGTAGGACCAATGACAACTGGTGGCATGATACGATTTACCCAATCGACACCAATACGTTCAATAAATAGCGCAATCACTACATATACAAGTCCTGCAAACGCTGCACCAATAATGAGTCCAACATATCCAGCTGCTACTGTAGTTGCACCAGCAAACGCAGCGGACATCGAACCAATAAACGCAAAAGAAGAACCCAAAAATACCGGGCTCTTCTTACGAGTAAATGCAACATAAACAATGGTACCAACACCGGCACCAAAAAGAGCAGCAGCGGTATTCATACCGTTTTTGATGATGAGAGGTACTGCAATTGTTGCGGCCATAATTGCTAGCAACTGCTGGAATGCAAAAATAACTAATTGATGAAACTGTGGTTTGTCTTCAACTTTATAAATCAATTTCATGTGAAATTCCTCCCTTTAGTTAGGTATGATATCAAATGCATAATAGATTTACAATAACGAAATTTATTAATTTTTAAACTTTTCTTTAATATGAATTATAATAAAAACAGTTAGATAATTCGGAGGTGAATTGTATGAAAAAAGTTGCAGCGTTTTTCGATATTGATGGAACAATTTATCGTGAAGGTTTGATTACGGAAGTATTCAAAAAGATGGTAACGCATGAGATAGTTTCCGCTTCCCGTTGGACTGATGAAGTTAAGCCTGCTTATATGGCATGGGATCGTCGTATGGGTGATTATGATAATTACTTACAAAAGATGGTAGAAATCTTTAAAGAGACTACAAAAGGAATCTCTGCAGTACATATTGAACACATTGCTAAAAAGGTGATTGAACAAAAGGGGGAACGTGTTTACCAGTTCACAAGAAAAGAAATTGAACGTCATCGTAGACAAGGACATCTGTTAATTGCGATTTCTGGTTCACCAGAACCACTCGTTAAAGAGATGGCTGAGAAGTATAAATTTGATGACTTCCGAGGTACACAATACCTAAAGGATGCACAGGGAATCTATACAGGAGAAGTTGTTCCTATGTGGGATAGTGTTTCTAAAGAAAAGGCAATCCTGACATTACAGAAGAAGTATGACTTAGACTTGCAAGCATGTTATTCCTATGGAGATACCAATGGTGACTTTACAATGTTTAAGAATACAGGTCATCCATGTGCTATCAATCCAACACGAGAATTATTACACCGTATCCAAGAGGATGAAGAGTTATGCAAGCGCATGCGTGTTGTAGTAGAAAGAAAAGACGTTATTTATAACATTGATATCAATAATT
>CALBKL010000095.1 GCA_937895985.1 uncultured Solobacterium sp. | reverse complement strand
CAATAGTATTTTATTCTATTTCTCTTTCCTTGTTAAGTTATATATTATCATAAAATAACGCGTTTTAAGTATGATTTCATCAATTATCAGTTGTTTTACTCTTATCTTTTTTATTATCGATACGAGTCTTATCATCAATTAACTCTTGTAAGGTACCCTCTTCTGGTGCAATATCCTTATACAGATTGATTGCTTCCCCTTCATAATCAATCGCACTTTCATGTGTATACACCTGTAATACAGCATCTTTTCGTACAATTACACTACGTGCAATAGAGTACATTTTCCCTGCAAGTTCTGCTGCATTTCCAACTTGAGCAACCCCAAATAAGTTTACTGCAGAAGATGTAAAGAATACTGCATAATCATGATTAACCTGATAGATTTCACATACATAATCTACTGTTTCATCGAGCATATTTTGAAAGCTTCCAGAATATATAGCAATCGGTTTTTGTGTATAGATCGATTGTGTTATATCTGTGGAAGAATCCATGATAGCTTGTACGTTTAGATTCAGTACAAACTTTGTAGATTGAAAGCTAAACTAATTTGAAGTTTCAGTAGAACGATAATGTCCAATCGATGGCTCTGTATAGTAAGTATAGAATGGTTTGCGATGACTTGCACTAGGGATAGGTAAAGCACTAACTGTAGTAATCTCTTGTTCTAATCTTTCTTGCATGGAAAGATTAGATTGCGCACAACCAGTTAATAGAACAAATAATAGGACTAGTAAAATCTTCTTTCCCATACTTTACCTCCTTTGCATTATCGTATCACAGTTTATTTATGTCTGCATGGCTTGGCACAAAGTTGATAAATTGGTTGTCCAAGTTCCATAAAACGTGTTTCATACTCAGTAATCACGTCTTCCGCATGGTCTTTACGACGGAAATCTACAGAGAATTCTGTGAGTGTAAAATCATTCTGTAAGAAATACAATACTGAATCTTCAAATAGATCTTTATTGTCTGTCTTCATACGGATGTATCCATCTTCTGTTAGAATATCACGATACATCTCTAAAAACTTTGCACTACTAAGACGACGTTTATGATTACCTTTCTTTGGCCATGGATCAGAGAAGTTTAAATGAATGACATCAACTTCTCCATTCGCAAACCACTCCTGTAATTGTTCGGCATTGGCTATGATAAAGCGTTTATTCTCTAGTAGTGGGTTTTCTTCCTCTACCGCATGACGTGCAGCGACTGCACCAGCACTGACATCTTTTTCAATTCCTACCCACGCTTCATTAGGATAAAGTTTAGACATACCGTTGAGATATCCACCTTTACCAGTACCAATCTCTAAATGTAATGTATCGCGTTGTAGTAACTCTTTCCACTTACCTTTGTTTTCCACTGGGTTTTGATAGACAAAATCTCGATGTTCTTCAATCCATGGTTCTGCCCACTTCTTTTTACGCATACGCATAGTTACTTTCCCTCCGAAAAAGAAGGCTGTACGCCTTCTTTTATTGATTATTCAGCGTTTTCTTTTTTCTTGAAAACTCTGCGTTCCACGTTAGCACCTTCACGCTTTTCATGGAAATTTGGTTTGCCTTGTGGTTTAAAGTTCTTCTTTGGCTCTACATAGCCTTCTGGCTTCTCTAGACATTCCTTGGCAGAAACCTTAACCTTACCTGTTGCATCAACGCCAGTAACTTTAACCTTAATTACATCACCTACATGTAATGCATCCTGAATCTTTTCTACACGAGTCCAAGCAAGTTCACTGACATGGAGTAATGCATCTGTTCCTGGGAACAATGTTACAAAAGCAAATGATTCACGAACTTCTGATACAGTCGCATCATAGATGTCGCCAACCTTCGCCTCACGGATTAAGTCACCGACAATCTGCATTGCCTTATCAATCATATCCTGTTTTGTATGATAGAATACGCACTTACCATCATCTGTGATATCAATCTTAATACCATCACATTCAGCGATAATCTTATCAATCTGTTCGCCACCCTTACCGATAACGATACGAATCTTCTCTACAGGAATCATCATTTGAGCCATCTTTGGAGCCCATTCGGATACGTGATCACGTGGTGCAGAAATTGCTGTTTCCATATTGTCTAAGATTTCCATACGGCCCTTGTGTGCTTGTGCTAAAGCTTCACGTAAGATTTCTTCAGAAATACCAGTTACCTTGATATCCATCTGTAAAGCAGTAATACCATTACGTGTACCAGCTACCTTAAAGTCCATATCTCCATAGTGGTCTTCCATACCTTGAATATCTGTCAAGATAGAGTATGTATCACCAACTGTAATTAGACCCATAGCCACACCAGCTACCATTGCCTTAATAGGAACACCAGCAGCCATTAATGACATTGTGCCTGCACAAATACTTGCCTGTGAAGAAGAACCATTTGATTCTAATACTTCTGCACAGGTACGAATTGCGTATGGGAATTCTTCTGCTGTAGGTAATACCTGTAAGAGCGCTCTTTCACCTAAAGCACCATGACCAATTTCACGACGTCCAGGAGAAGACATACGTCCAACTTCACCAACAGAGAATGGTGGGAAGTTATATTGGTGCATAAATCTCTTTTCTGTTTCTGTTGTTAAGTCATCAATCAACTGTGCATCGCTCAATGGGCCTAATGTTGTAACAGATAATACCTGTGTTTCTCCACGCGTAAACATTGCGGAACCGTGTACACGTGGTAATAAATCAACCTGTGAATCTAGTGGACGAAGTTCATCTAGTCCACGTCCATCTGGACGAATCTTTTCTTCAGAGATTAAACGACGTACTTCACCTGCTTCAACTTCAACACCATATTCATGTGCTTGTTTAACAGCCTTTTCACGTGCCTTATCATCTTCCCATTCTAACTTCGCAACTTCTTCTTCCATTTCGGCAATCAATTCATCAATCTTGCCGTAACGTTCAAGTTTACCCTTGATAGAAACTGCTTCACGAATACGCTGTGCACCCTTTTCATCAACCAGTTGCTTAACAATTGGGTTGATTTCATATAAGGAGACTTCCATCTTTTCCTTTGCGCAAGCAGCAATAACTTCTTCTTGAATAGCGCATAATTCCTTGATTGCGTTATGACCAATCATCAAGGCCTTAAGCATATCTTCTTCTGATACTTCCTTAGCGCCTGCTTCAACCATGTTGATGGCGTTCTTTGTACCAGCAACTGTTACATTTAAATCAGAATTCTTTTCCTGTTCAACACTTGGGTTAATGATGTATTCGCCATCAACACGAGCAACCATTACACCAGCTACAGGTCCGTTAAACGGAATATCTGAAATACATAGTGCTAATGATGAACCGAATAAGGATGCCATCTCAGAACTAGCGTCTGGATCGCATGATAATACTGTATTAACGATTTGTACTTCATTACGGAAACCTTCCGCGAATAAAGGACGAATTGGTCTATCAATTAAACGTGCTGTTAATGTTGCATGTTCTGTTGGTCTACCTTCACGACGTGTAAATCCTCCAGGAATCTTACCTGCGGCATACATCTTTTCCTGATATAAAACTGTTAATGGGAAAAAATCTGTATCCTTTGCTTGGTTGTTTGCTGTTGCTGTAGATAGTACTGTTGTATCCGCATAGCGAATGACTACAGAACCTCCTGCTTGTTTGGCAATTTCACCGTTTTCGACTGTCAATGTACGGCCATGAAATTCCCAGCTCTTCTTGTACTTTTCCATTTCTCTTCTAACCTCTGTCTGTTCTCGACTTTTCAAATTTTCAACATTCCCATTGTAACACAGCCACACTGTAAATTGAATATGTCTTTATTATGCTTCGATACACCAAAGACCATGTTGATTACAGTATGCATAGACCGCAATGACAGGCTCATCTTGATAGAACTTTACTTCTGGTTTTTCACCTTCATCAAAATATACAACACGATAACCCTTTTCATATTGTAAAATCACAAAGGCAATATGATGGTCAACTTCCATTGGATGATCATCACTGGCAATATTCACCGAGAAAAAATCTCCATTACGATTGATAACCGGTTCATGAGTTTCCCAATCTTCATTATTTTGCACTGGTAGTTCAATGAATAGCTCATCCTTGCATAACATCTCTGCAGCCACATCATTCATCTCCATGATGACCTTACCGCTACTTGGCGCATAGAGAATGTGTAATCCACGGTTGAACTTTGCTCTTTTAAATTTCTCTTTATCAAATAGTTCCACATTTGTTAATGGACTTTTAATCAACTGTGCTTTTTCTTTCTTTGTCATTTGTTTGATCCTCCATTCTCTTCGCATCGCTCTCTTCTTTGTCGCATGCATTTCATAATATGCGATGCGTAAAGGACGATGTGACTTTGTATACTTTGCCCCTTTTCCATTCAGATGAGACTGAAATCTTTTTTCTAAATCATTGGTCCATCCTGTGTAATACGTATGGTCTTCACATTCTAATATGTAGGTATAATTCATTATTCCACACTCTTTAGACTCTCTACCATCTGGATGTCATTTAGTCTCTTTGTCATCATACGATTTACAATCACACTAAATAGTATCGTTAATACAAATGCATAGAAGAAACTCGTCCATTCAATATTTCGTCCAAACATCAAATAGTCCATCTCAACCGTACGCATAATATAACGATGTAATGCAATACCTACCGGAATTCCAACAATACCGCCAATTACAGCAAGCAAATTATTTTCTTTAAAGATATATTTCTTTACTTCATTTCTTCTAAAGCCAAGAACTTTTAAGGTCGCAATTTCACGCTGTCTTTCACTAATATTGACTGTAATCAAATTACTTAGCACAACAAATGCCAGTAACATACTCGAGAAGATAAGTACCCAGATAATTCCATTTAAACCTTTGACCATAGAATAGAAGTTATCCAGTAGTCCACTGTATAAAGTAACACCCTCAACACCTTGTATTGTTGATATCTGATTTGCCAATAACTTCTGTGCTGCCTCATCACCCATTGTAGATAGATAAACAGTATTAATACCAGCATCCTTGCCAAATACTTCTTCATAATATTTGCGGCTCATCAAGACAAAGTGATTGACATACATCTCAGTGATACCAGTGATGTTTACCTCATGGGGATTTCCTTCCACATCTTCAATTGTAATCTTATCTCCAATATGTACCCCCAGATTCTCCGCCAACTTCTCGTTGATGATAACGCCATCATCTGTAAGTGAAATAGATTTATGACCAACACGTGTACGCAAGTTAAACTCGCGACTTACATTTTCTTTATCAAACACATGCACAGTTGCCGTCTCATCTACTTTATCATCATATGTTTTTGTCGTATAAACAAAACCCATCTGTGCATCCGTGACATTCTCAGTTGATTGTATTTCTTTTAAAGCTTCCGCTTTTACTTG